>DATMRM010000134.1:0-4692 GCA_035566155.1 Steroidobacteraceae bacterium
TTCAGACGTGCCCGATCCAGCCCCCACGAGACATAGCGCTCGAGCAGAAAGCGGCTCGGTGAGATGAAACCGTCCAGACACCGATACGCCTCGAGGAATGCCTGACGCCGCAGTGCAAACTCCTGGCGCGTATGCTCCGGAAAGCATTGCGAACAGGCGCTGGGTGTGCCCTGTGTACACAGCGCGTTCGCGCCGCGCGTGATCATCTGACCGTGGTGATGACAGATGCTGAGCAATTCGTGCAGCGTCAGCACACAGACCGCACCGAGGTTTGAACCCACTTCGCGCAGCACACCGAGCCCGAAGTGGATGAAATGATGAAAATTCACCACACGCGTGTGACGCGGGAGCACCGACAGGAACTGTTTGACCATCGTTGGCGTCGCCAGATGGTGGAACGAGTCGAAGGCGTTAGGATCTGTGAATAAGGCCCGCTCGCGGGTAGAGGCCAGCGACAGTCCGGACCGACTATTCTCAGGGCACGCAGCGATGAACGTCACATCGCATCCGAGACGCGTCAGCCCGGTAAACAGCGTATAGGCGGCGATCTCTGCGCCGCCTCTGGTCAGCGAAGGATGGCTATGACTGACGATGGCGATCGGACCCACATGAGCATAGCCGCGTGCTGCTGACTCGCTCATCGCGTGACCCGGTTGACCGCCTGCACGAACGCGGAGCCATCGAGCTCACGGCTGTAGCACACGCTGCGCGGTATCCGGCGAAATCCCAACTGCCCGAGCCCGTTGTCCTTCGCATGGCCCCCCAGCAGCGGCAGCGCCGTGGGCAGCCACTCCTCGAGTGCCGAGCGCGTCCAGCCAATCGCAGCGGCGCAATCCGTGCTGTCCGGCTCCTCGCTCGTCGGATCGGTAACTCCGAAGAAGCAGCCGCCGCGCTCTGCGGACCCGAGGTACTCCAAGGCCGCGTCCCATCCAGAGCCCGTCGGCAGCATTCCGGGGCCCAGAAACACGAAGCGCTCGCAGCCGATGGCCTTCAACATCGAGTCCAGCGCATACAACGCCTGCGCGCAGCGGCGGGCCGCGATCAGGCTGCACGGTATCCCGGCATCTTCAGCCAGCGAGGCTCGCAGCGTGATGGCATCGGATCGCATGGTTGTCTGGCCGGCTATCAGCAAGACTCCCGCACCCTCGCGAACGCTCACGTGTGCCCGCAATTGCTCCGCCAACAGGTATGCGCCCGAGCGACCCGGCGGCAACACACAAACGATCGCGCGCAGGCACGGAGTGATCGCAATCGGACGCCACGACGCGGCCTGCATCCGGTCCGCTTTGCGCAGCGCAAAGGCGAGCTCCGGAAAGAATCGCTCTCGCGGCAACGATGGGTAGTGGGTCAACAGTGCATCCGGCTCTACGGCGCTACCGATCGTTCGAAAGATTCGCGTTTCGAGCGCGTGACGGCTGCTCGAGCCATCTTCATAAACGACTTTCAATAGCGGCGAATCCAGTGCGCGCACCGGAACCTCGCCGCGGAACGCGACCACGAAGCCGGCCTGCTGCAACAACGCGTCGCAACCTGGGGCCACATTGCTCAGGTCCGGGCGCGGCGAATAAATGATGCTGTCCTCATCCGCGCTGAGAATGTTCGGACCAAAGCGCAACGCGAAGCGCACGGCTCTGCTGAGCGGATTGACCGCCCAACCTTGAGCAACGCAGCCGAACCCCGGGATGACGACCGCAGTGTCGAGCGCCGCAGACGCACCGCTCTGAGTAGGGGTCCAGCTCGATGGACTGTCGATGAGCTGCAGCAGCTCGGCCGTCGGACCCGTATGACAGCGATTCGCCAGGTTGCGAAACGTGGCCGCGAATTCGGCATGCCGGATGATTCGGGTCGGCGCCAGGCCGCGCACGAACACCACTTCCTCGCCCTTAATGAACAGCAACGGCGCGGTGGCAGGGGTTGGAACCCATGACGAGTGGATCAGGCCGATGAACCCGCAGTGTTCCGCATTCAGATCGGCGCGTTCAAACCACGTATAGACGAAACCCGCGGGCTCTTTGCGACCGTCTACCACCGCGGCGGGCGCATCAATCGCCGCACAGCGGCGCATCCACCCCTGTACCCAAACCAGCCCACCTTCGTCGATCGACAACACTTCAATGCAGCCGACTTCCTTCCATGGACCCGGGCGCAGCGGCGACGCGCTTAAGGTCACCCCGCCCTGACGCAGCAGGCCCAATCGGTCCATGAGGTCGAAGCCGATGGGCTGCGCCAGCTCGCCGCTCATCAGTTGCGCGACGCTGGGCAGGGTCGCGCCCGCGACGAT
This sequence comes from Steroidobacteraceae bacterium, assembly GCA_035566155.1. Lineage (GTDB taxonomy): Bacteria > Pseudomonadota > Gammaproteobacteria > Steroidobacterales > Steroidobacteraceae > FEN-1191. The sequence goes on from DATMRM010000134.1 coordinate 2,282, forward strand.
CTCGACGTTCTCGCCGGCAATCGTCACGCATAGCGGCAGCTCCGCCAGCTTGGGGTCGAGCTCCGCCAGTATCTCGGCCGAAAAACGAAAGCCCGGCGAAGCGCTGCTCCCGAGCAGGGAGACCACGTCATCGCGGCTCACACCGGTTGCGCCTTCGGCGATCAATTCATCGCCCGCAAGTAGCTGCAGCCGCAACAGCGTCTGCGGAGCGGCGAGATCCAGCACCCAGCCCTCGATCCCATGCTCGAGGCTGACTGCGTCGATGTTCCCCCGCCATCGCAGCGTTGAATCCGCCGGCACCAGCGACGCGGACACCCGCTTGCGCGGTGGCGGCGCCGAGCCGACAAGCTGGAACCTCTGTTCGGTGTCAATGCGGGCGTTCATGCGGCGAGCGACTCGTACAGTTCGACATGCCGCTCGACCACCGTCGAGTTCGGAGCTGCCATCGTCTCAGTCATCGCCGCCAGTCGCTCCGGCGATTGGGCGAGCCGCTGCAGCAGCGCCGCCAGCGCCAGCGCATCGCCGACCGGGAAATGAAAACCATCGATGCTGTCGCGCACTTTTTCTGCCATACCGCCGATGTTGGAGCACACCACCGGCCGGCGGTTGCGCATCGCCTCCTGGATGACGATCGGCGAGTTCTCCCACCAGATGCTCGGCATGAGCACCAGCTGTACCGACTGCATCAATTCGTCCACTCGCATGGGATCGTAGGGGCCACAGAACTTGACGGTGCGCCCCAGGGTCTTGAGCCGATCCAGAAACTCGTCCTGAACTTCGGCGGGCTGCGAACTGTAGTCGCCGTGAATCTCGAACACGATGTTTTCGGCACCGCGCTCCTGAAGAATCTTGGCCGCCTCCATCAGTACGCCGATGCCTTTGAATGGCGAGATGCGGCCAAAATAGCCGACCCGCAGCACCGACGAATCCACGGAGCTGACCGGCGCGCGCGCTGGACGTTCTGGCCTGCCGCAGGTCAGATTCTCGATCACGGCCATGCGCTGCTGAGGCACACCCCAGGCGACATAGCGCTCCGACAGGAATCGGCTGGGGGCGACAAACAGATCGACCAGTTCAAAGAACCGGCTGACATACAGCTTACGCATGAAGAAATCCGCCGCCGTCAGGTCGTGAAAACAGCGGGTACAGCCGAGTGGGCTCGACTCATGGCACAGCGTCAGATGCGGACGGGTCACCATCTGACCCGAGTGGTGACACAGCGCCAGATACTCGTGCAGTGTCAGCACGATCTTGCTATTGGGCAGCGTCTCACGCACGTGCAGGAACGCTTCCACGCCGAGATTCACGTAGTGGTGAAAATGCACTACCCGTGGGTTGAGCTCTCGTAGCAGCGATCGAAAGGCTCCGGGAAATCGAGCGTCGCGATTCGACAACTTGAACAGATCGAAGTCGCGGATGTTGTAGAGATACTCCCGTCCAGAGAACGGCTGGCTGATGGCCGCCGCGGAGTGATGGTGCGCCGGATCCGAACATCCCAGAAACCATGATTCGAATCCGTGGCGCTGTCGCAGAGCGGTAAATAGCTCGTGGGCCGCGATTTCAGCTCCGCCGCGTGAAAACTCCGGATGACCATGCGATGCAATCAGCACCCGCACGGCCTGTTTGGCTTGCGCGAACGAAGGCACCTTGAGTCGTTGCGTGGGCATCAGGGAGCGACCGCCAGGGTCCGGGCCGAGGCCGAAAACCAGCGTCGCTGATGAACCCAGGCGTTGTACAACGTCAGGTTGATGGAGCGTGGGTCGGTCGAGGCACTGTGTCGCGGAGACTGCAACTGATAGAGCTCCACCTCATCATCCACGGCACACGTCAGCTCGCGTGCACGTACCTTGAGACACAGATCTGAATCCTCGAATTCGCCCGCCAGATAGGACTCGTCGAAACCACCGAGTTTCAGCGCCAGCGAACGCCGCATCAGCATGCAGCCGTGGGCTACGGCATCGCATCGGTGCAGACCGATCTTGGGTTCAGGACGACGCCCTTCATTCAGATGGTCCGGATACTGCCAGTTGCCAAATTCACGCATGGGCCGATAGCGATAGCCTTCGTGCCGGATCGAACCATCCTCTGACAGCAGGCGCGCGCTCAGCAGGCCCACGTTGGCATGTCGCTCGAGGCGGTCAAGCAGTCGCTCCAGCCACTGTTCATTGACAGGAAGTACCTCGGGTCGCATGAAGCAAACGTACTGGCCGCGTGCCGCGCGCAAGCCGGCGTTGAATGCCGGACCTGGACCCACTGGAGACGGCAGCAGCACGAGGCGAAAGGGAATGCCAAAGCGCTCATAGGCGGATTGGGCCAGCGTCTGAGCGTTTCGGCGCCAGCGCACATCGTCCAGGACGTACATCAGGTCGATCTGCTTCGGATTCCAGCGCCGGCTGAAAAGTGCCAACTGG
>DATMRM010000135.1:0-10934 GCA_035566155.1 Steroidobacteraceae bacterium
TTGAGGCCCTGAGCGATCGAGAGGATGCACGCCTGGCGCGCCGGCTGGCACAGGACTACGTTGCCCGCGCGCTGGGACGCGACAATACGCGCGCCACGCAGGTCGCGCAGCGCGGATTGACAATCGATCCTGGTTTCCGGCCACGCTCCGGCGCGCAGTGTCTGCGCGTGGCGGATCTGCTGCGACTGGCCGGAGACCGGCAAAGCGCGCAGAGCCTGCTGCGCGACTTTGCCACTCATTTTCCCGGTGATCCGGCCATCGCCGATGCGCAGGACCTGCTGGCCCGACTCACCCGACAATAGGCACCGCCCGTTAGCCGAGATCGAGCGGGACGAATACCCGCGCATCGTCGTGCTGAATCAGCAGTGCAATCTGGTGTCCGGCCTTCGCAGCCTGCTCGCGTAGCTGCGACACCGAGGTGACCGGCTGGCCGTTGAGGGCCAGCACGATGTCACCCGGCTCAATGCCCGCTTTCGCGGCCGGGCCGCTGACACTTTCCACGACCAGTCCGCCCGACACATCCGCCTGTGAGCGCTCATCGGAGCTCAGTGGACGCACTGCCAGGCCCAGTCGGGCCTTGCCCTCCTCGCCTGCGGACGTGGCGAGCGTCTGCCCGGCATTTGCATCGCCGAGCTTCACCTGCACGTCGCGTTGTGAGCCTTTACGCCATACCGTCAGATGCACGGTGTCGCCGGGCGCCACGCCGCCCACCATCGAGGGCAGCTGCCCGGCATCGGCGACGTCCTGACCGTTGAACTTCAGGATCACGTCACCGGACTGCAGACCGGCTTTGTCGCCGGGACCACCCGGTGTCACCGAGCTGATCAGCGCACCCTCGGCCTCCTTGAGTCCGAAGGATTGCGCAAGCGACTGATCCACTGACTGAATCGACACCCCGAGCTGTCCGCGCTCGACCTTGCCGTTCTTCACCAGTTGCTGCTCGACCTGCATCGCCAGGTTGATCGGGATGGCGAATGACACGCCCTGATAACCACCGCTGCCGCTGTAGATCTGCGAGTTGATGCCAACGACCTCGCCGTTCAGATTGAACAGCGGCCCGCCCGAGTTACCGGGATTGACCGGTACATCGGTCTGAATGAACTGCACGTACCCCTGGTTGGGGAGCGAGCGCGCCTTGGCCGAAATGATGCCCGCGGTCGCGGTATTCTCGAACCCGAACGGTGCACCAATCGCGACCGCCCATTCACCCACCCGCTCCCTGCCGGCATCGCCGATCTTCACGACCGGCAGGTTGCGGGCATCGATTTTCAGGACCGCGATATCGGTCGCCTTGTCCTTGCCCAGCACCCTGGCCTGAAATTCACGCTTGTCAGTGAGCTTCACGCTCACCTGCTCGGCGCCGTCCACCACGTGCGCATTGGTGAGGATGATGCCGTCGGAACTGACGATGAATCCGGAACCGATTCCATGCATCGGTGTCTCCTGCGGCATCTGCTGCTGAAACTGCCGGAAGAACTGACTGAACGGATCATTCTCATCAAAGTTGAAGTTCGGCGAGTGCCACTGGTGCGCACCGGTACGCATCATGCCCGACACGCGCACGTTGACCACCGCGGGGCCGTACTGCGCGACGATCGAACTGAAATCAGGCAGCGCGACCGTGTTGCGCGGCGCCGAGGTTTCGCTGCTCGCCGTTGACGTCGATGGCGCGGTTCGTCCGATGGCCGAACTGCCGAAGCCATATCCCAGTGCCAGCAGCGATACGGCGCCCACCGCCATCGCGCTGGTCCTCAATTTCGTGGTGTTCATCGCCAACTCCTGAAGCTCGTTCGTCACAAGGCGCGGCCGGTCGGCCGCTGTATAACGACACGCTATCCGCAAAAACTTAAGAGTGACTTAAGGACCCGCAGAGACTCGAGAAGCGCTCGAGAGCGGCCAAAAAGGCCCTTGAGACAGAGTGACTCAACTGGCAGAACTGCCAGGGAATTCAACGGTTACCGACAGGCCACCGGCGGCCGAGGTGCCGAGGTGAATGGCCAGATGATGCCGTTCGGCAATGGCGCGCACGATCGCCAGCCCCAAGCCGGTGCCGGGCTCCTCGACGCCAGGACGACGATAGAAACGATCGAACACGCGCGCGCGATCCTCCGGCGCAATGCCGGGACCGGAATCCTCGACGCTGACGAGCGGGCGTCCCTGCTGCTCGCGCAAGCTCAACGAGACGCTGCCGCCGGCGGGCGTGTAGCGCAGCGCGTTGTCGAGCAGGTTGGCAAACAGTGTCTGCAGCGAGGCCTCATCGCCGGTCACGCGCGCCGCGCATCCGGCGGTGTTGACCGAGAAGGCGATGGCCTTCGCCTCAGCCAGCACATGGAATGCCGCTGCGACCGACTCGAGCAGTGTCTGCAGCTGCAGCGGCACGAACGCCGTGCGTACGGCAGCGGGTTCCTCGCGCGCGAGGGTCAGCAGCTGCTGCATCACGCGCGTCGCGCGCTCGATGCCGCGCTTGAGCTCGGCCAGAGCCGTGGCGCGCTGCGCATCACTGCCCGCACGCTCGACCAGCTGTGTCTGCAGCAGCAGCGCCGCGAGCGGCGTGCGCAGCTCATGCGCCGCATCGGCCACGAGCTGTCGCTGTGCGAGCAGCGCGGCACCCAGTCTGGCCAGCAGGTCGTTCAGCGCCCGCACCAGTGGCTGCACTTCCTCGGGCACCGATTCGGACACCGGCTCGAGCGAGCGTGGCGTACGGGTCCTCAGCGCGTGCGCCAGATGCGCGATCGGCCTGAGGCCGCGGCCGACCAGGAACCAGATCAGCAGGCCCATCAGCGGCAACAGCAGCAGATAGGGACGCATGCTCTGCAGCGCCGCGTGTGCCGCGAGCTGATCGCGACGCGAGATCGGTTGCGCGACCTGAATCACCTCACGCCGCCCCTGCATCGCGAACACCCGCCAGGGACCCTCACTGGTCCGGATGGTGGAGAAGCCCAGTTGCGCGCGGTTCGGGAACACGTGCGGCGGATACGAGTAGTAAATACTGACGCCGTCCTCGCTCCACACCTGCACCGAATAGTCGAGATCGCCCGCGTCCGCCGGCAGCGCGGGCTCGGTGATCGCACCAAAGGCCTGATCGCGCAGCGCCAGCGCCGTCTGACGCAGCTGATAGTCGAGCAGCACCTCCGCCTGCTGAACCGCCGCGCGATAGGTGGCCGCCGCGCCCAGCAGCAGCGTGAGCAGCAGCGCCCCGAGCAGCGCCAGCAACAGATTGCGGCGAATGGAATTCATTGCTTCGGCACGCGGTAGCCGACCCCGCGCACGTTCTCGATGCAGCCCGCACCGAGCTTGCGGCGCAGCGCATGGATGTGCACCTCGACCGCGTTGCTGTCCACCTCCTGATCCCAGCCGTAGATCGAGTTCTCGAGCTGCGAGCGCGACAAGGGCATCCCGGGTCGTCGCATCATCGCCTCGAGCAGCGCGAATTCACGCGCTGACAGATGCACCAGCGCCTCGCCCAGCCGCACTTCGTGCGTCGACGGGTTGAGTGTCAGGCTTCCCTGCCGCAGCAGCGGCTCGGCCACGCCGCCGTGGCGCCGCAGCAGCGCACGAATGCGCGCGCTGAGTTCCTCGAAGCTGAAAGGCTTGACGAGGTAGTCATCGGCGCCGGCATCCAGCCCCGCGACGCGATCGGCAATCGAGTCGTGCGCAGTGATGATCAGCACCGGAATCGGATTGTGCCGCTGCCGCAGTTCACTGAGCAGTTCGCGCCCGCTCAGGCGCGGCAGCGACAGATCCAGCAACACCAGCGCGTAGCCGTCCTCCTGCAGGGACAGCCGCGCGCCGTGACCGTCGCGCACCCAGTCCACCGCGTAACCGTCCTGCTTCAGCCCCTGTTGCAGGCTGCGGCCGATCATCGCATCGTCTTCCACCAGCAGCAGGCGCACGCTCAGCGCCCCCGGCACTCAGACGGGCAGATCGAACACCAGTACTTCGGCGTCGTGACCATCATTCAGTAGGAGTGTGCCGGTGTCGGTGAGTTTCAGGGCATCACCGGCCGACAAGGCGGTATCGTTGGCTTTGAGCGTACCGCGTGCCAGATGCACGTACACCCGGCGGCCCGGCGAGAGCGGCAGTCGTGCCGACTCGGGCCCATCGATGAGGCCCGCGTACACGCGGGCATCCTGATGGATCAGCAGCGAGCCGCCGGCCCGATCCGCAGAGGCGATCAGCCGCAACTGGCCGCGCCGCTCCTGCGTGCTGAAGTGCTTCTCCTCGTAGCCCGGCGCAATGCCCGTGCGGTCAGGCTGGATCCAGATCTGCAGAAAATGCAGCGGCTCGCTCTGCGAGGCGTTGAACTCGCTGTGCTGCACACCCCGGCCGGCGCTCATGCGCTGCACGTCGCCCGGCCGGATGGTCGAGCCGTTGCCCATCGAATCGCGGTGGGCCAGCCCCCCCGCGAGCACGTAGCTCAGGATTTCCATATCCCGATGGCCGTGGGTGCCGAAACCTGCGCCCGGGGCCACGCGGTCCTCGTTGATGACGCGCAGCGGTCCGAATTCGACGTGCTGTGGATCGAAGTAGTCGGCAAATGAAAAAGTATGAAAGGACTTCAGCCAGCCGTGATCGGCGTAGCCGCGTTCCCCACTGCGTCGGACTTCAAGCATAACAGTGACCTCCGTGGGGATCGACAATGGGGGCGAATTGCTCAAAATAAAGCATAATTGCCGGCATGAGCGTCGAGCAATGCGATATTGCCATCATCGGTGGCGGACCGGCCGGCAGCACCGCGGCGACACTACTGGCGAAGCGCGGCTACCGGGTGATCGCGCTGGAAAAGGAGCACCACCCCCGATTTCACATCGGTGAGTCGCTGCTGCCGATGAACCTGCCGGTGTTCGAGCGGCTGGGGGTGCTGGAAAAGGTACGCGCAATCGGCCTCTACAAGCCGGGGGCCGATTTCGAGGCCGACAACGAGCGCGGCTACAACAACTACGCCTTCAGCCGGGCGATCGGCAACAGCCCGCCGCACGCCTATCAGGTCTGGCGGCAGGAATTCGATCAGATGCTCTACCAGCACGCGCGCGAGTGCGGCGCGGACGCGCGTGAGGGTCAGGAGGTCCTGGCCTTCAATCAGCTCAGTGCGCGCGAGACGCTGCTGAGCGTGCGCTCCGATGACGGCCGCGACTATCAGATCCAGGCGCGCTATCTGATCGACGCCAGCGGGCGCGACAGCTTTGTGTCCGCGCGCAAGAAAATGCGCCGCAAGAACACCGAGCATCAGAGCGCGGCGATCTTCGGCCACTTCCGCCGCGCCGCGATGCGACCGGGCGAGGATGCCGGCAATATCAGCATCTATCGCTTCGAGCACGGCTGGATGTGGATGATTCCGCTGCGCAGCGGTGTCATGAGCGTCGGTGCGGTATGCCGGCCGGACTACCTCAAGCAGCGCAAGGGACGCACGGTCGAATTCCTGATCGAGACGCTCAAGCTCAATCCGGCGCTGTGGGCACGCCTGCGCGAGGCTGAACTCATCGGAAATGAAATCCGCGTGACCGGCAATTACTCCTACGACTCCAGTCGCATGGGCGGCATTGGCTGGGTGTTGATCGGCGATGCCTTCGCATTCCTCGATCCGGTGTTCTCTTCAGGGGTGTACCTGGCGATGAGCGGTGCCGAGCAGGCGGTGCAAGTGGTGGACACGGCGCTGCGCGAACCGCGGCGCGAAGCCGCGCTGCTGCGGCAACTCGAGAAGCGACAGCGCGCGGGCATGCGACGTTTCTCCTTCTTTATCTACCGTTTCAATGGGCCGGTGATGACGCAGCTGTTTCGCAGCCCGCGCAACATCTGGAAGCTCGAGCAGGCTGTGATCTCGATGCTGGCCGGGGACCTGTTCGATACGCCCGAGGTGCTGCGCCGGCTGCGACTGTTCAAGCTGATCTATGCATTGGGAGCAATGCTTGATTTCAGACGCTGGCTGCGGGAGACACGGTATCGGCTGGGCCAGGCGCGATCACAATTTACGGGGGGAACCACACCGCTCGACAAGACTTAATGCGGTGCGTCTATCACTGCATCTGACCATGCCTTAGACTCGTAATCATAAGAATCAGACTGGGGGATCCATCAGTGTCTACGGTCATCACAGCGCCCGGATTTTTCACGCGCGAACGCACCGTCGCTCAACCAGGATTCAGTCGCTGGATGGTACCGCCGGCCGCACTGGCCATTCATCTGTGTATCGGCATGGCCTATGGTTTTTCGGTGTTCTGGCTGCCGCTGTCGAAGTCGATCGGGATCAGCAAGGCGGTAGCCTGTCCGAAGGAGATGGATTTCTTCACGAGCCTCACGCAAACCAGCTGTGACTGGAAGGTGGCGGATCTGGCCACCACGTTCACGATCTTCATCGTCGTGCTCGGTGTCTCCGCTGCCATCTGGGGCGGCTGGCTCGAGCGCGCCGGTCCCCGCAAGGCCGGGCTGGTCGCGGCCGTGTGCTGGTGCGGCGGATTTTTCATCGGTGCCGCGGGCATCGTCACGCATCAGCTGTGGATGCTGTGGGTGGGACCCGGCCTGATCGGTGGCATCGGCTTGGGTTTAGGTTACATCTCACCGGTTTCGACACTGATCAAATGGTTCCCGGATCGCCGCGGAATGGCGACCGGCATGGCGATCATGGGATTCGGTGGCGGCGCGATGATTGGCTCACCGCTGGCCGATCGCCTGATGAAACTGTTCGCCACGCCGAGCTCGGTTGGCGTGTGGCAGACCTTCGTTACCCTGGGGGCCATCTACTTCGTGTTCATGGTCGGTGGCGCGCTGAGCTATCGCGTGCCGCCCGAGGGCTGGGCGCCGAGGGGCTGGCAGCCCAAGCCGAGCGCAAACAAGAGTCTGATCACCGACCGCGACGTGTCTCTGAGCGAAGCCTCGCGCACACCGCAGTTCTGGCTGCTGTGGGGCGTGCTGTGTCTGAACGTCACCGCGGGCATCGGGATTCTGGCGATGGCCTCGCCAATTCTGCAGGAAGTCTTCGCCGGTCAGTTGATCCACGTCAAGGCCGGGTTCGATGAGCTGACCAGCTCGCAGAAGGCCGCGATCGCGACCATCGCAGCGGGATTTACCAGCCTGCTGTCGATGTTCAACATTGGCGGACGCATCTTCTGGGCCTCGCTATCGGACTATCTCGGCCGCAAGGCGACCTACATGGTCTTCTTCGTGCTGGGCTTCCTCCTCTACGCATCGATCCCCTGGACCGCGAACGGCGGACAGCGGGCACTGTTCGTCGCCTTCTGCTGCGTCATCCTGACGATGTACGGCGGCGGCTTCGCGACCATTCCAGCGTATTTGTCGGATCTGTTTGGGACGCGTATGGTCGGCGCGATTCACGGCCGGCTGCTGACGGCGTGGTCTGCTGCCGGCATCATTGGCCCACAACTGGTCGCCCGCGTGCGTCAGTACCAGATCGATCACGGCGTCAAAGGCGCCGAGATCTACAACGTCACGATGTACATCCTGGCCGGGCTGCTGGTCGGTGGCTTCATCTGCAATCTGTTGGTGCGCCACGTACACGAGCGCCACTACATGAAAGCGCCCGAAGCCGCACCAACGCCGGCCGCTGCGGTGCATTCAGGCGCCTCGGCGGCGGTGATGGATAGCGCCGAAGGGGTCGGCGCACTGGTCGTGGCGGCCTGGCTCGCCGTGTGGATCCCGATCGCCTGGGGCGTGTGGGTCACGCTGCAGAAAGCCGTACTGCTTTTCAAATAAACCTTCAGCTAGAGATCGCTACGGTGCGCACGACTGCGGGCCTGCCCGCGCTGAGTCCGCATGGACGGCCCGCGTGGCCAGACCCACCATGACGAGATTGGCGATTTCCTGGGCGATCTGCTGACGTCGAGTCGGCTCGGTCGGCATGTCCTCGCGTACCAACCAGCTCGTGAGTCCGGCCAGCATGAGGGTGTGCGGAGTCACGTCCACCTCCCGCAGCGAACCTTCTTTGATGCCCTGGCGCAGCACCGAGCGGTAGTCCGACGACAAGCGCAGGCCGTAGTCGTTCATCTTGGCGCGCGCTTTCGGCACCAGGGTTGCAAAGCCGACCAGCGGTGACAGCGGCGTGAGATCCTCATCCGGATAGGCCAGTGCGACCGCGTGAAGCGCCGCGGCGAGCGCTTCCAGGCGCGTGCCGGGATGCGCCTTCATGCCGTCGATAATGAAGAAGAAGATGCGGTAGGCGCGCTCGTAGCAGGCCATGACCAGTGCCTGCTTGTTGCCCAGGTGGTGGTACACCGTGCGCTTGGTCGCACCGACCTGAGCGGCTATCTCCTCCAATGAGGTCGAGTCGATGCCCTTGCGATTGAACAGACGCGACGCCGTCCGCAGCACCAGCTCGCGCTTGGCCTCGCTGGCGCCGTCGCGATCGAACGCGCGGTGACCGCGGCGAACCAGTTCGCTCAAGTCCAGCGGCTGAAAGTAGCCGGGCGAGACATGGGGGCTCAGTCCTTCGACCAGGGTTTGAACCGCGGCCATCTGCAGGCGGGACGCGCCCTGCGGTTCAACCGCCGCCATCCAGCGGCGGCTCAGTGGCACCCAACTGGTGACGCTCAGCGCGACCCGGGCATTGATGTCCGGGTCGCAGGCCCGGATGACACCCTGGCGCTGACCGGTCTCGATCAGCTCGGCCAGCCGCATGATCAACGCCTCCCGCAATGCCTGGATCTCCACGCGCTGCGCCGGATTGAGCATCGCGATCTCGGTGCGGTACGCAATCTCCGGACCCTTCGGATCCATCGTGCGAACCACGAACTGCGTCAGTACGTCGGCCGCGTTGCCACCGGCGCGAATCGCGTCCGTGAGGCGCGCCGCCGAGATCTGCGCGGCGCGCTGATAGCACTGGAACAGCAGCTCTTCGCGCCCGGAAACGTAGTAGTACAGCGCGTTACGCGAGACCCCGAGCTTGGCGGCGATCTCCGCCAGCGACGTGCGCAGCACTCCGCGCACGTTCAACTGACGTGCGGACTGGTCGAGCAACTCTTCGTGGCGGCTTGGCTGCTTGTCGGAAACCCTGTTTTCCGGGACGAGTTCCTGGATCGTTGCATTCACGATCACATCATCCTACCGCAGTCCCCGCGAGCAGCATGTTACTGAATATTTATCACAGCGCCGGGTCGCTTTACTCTTCAGTGTCCTTCATCACCTGCACGTCAAGGCACTCCCGGCCGCGCAGGAGCCGCCAGCGCGCAGTGTCGTCGTGAAGATTCCCACAGGCGCAGCCGCACCGTTTTCGCTCATTTTTCGCGCCCACCGCAGGCCAGCAGATCAATTAGTTACGCCCTGTTTGCATCCTACAATCTAATGTGCGATGTTTGACATAAGAGGTAGCGAAAACAACGGAGATGCCTGACATGAAGCCCTCGGCTGTGCACCACGGTACCGTCGAACTGCGTAAGCCGAAATTCACGCTGAAGGACAACGGCATCGAAGTGCAGGAAGAGGAACTGTGCGCGGTGAAGGCGCAGGTTCTCTATAAGATGCGCTGCGAGTGCGGACGCTCCTGGTTCGAAATCGAATTGCCCCGTCTGGTGAAATGCCCCGCGTGCGACAAGCTCGGACTCGTCAGCACCTGAGGATCGCGTCCCATATATATTGAGGCCCATGCAGCCCCGACACCGGCGGGCTCAATGCTTTGTCATATTTGATAGCTAGCCGGCCACTGTCTGCTCGCAGGATTTGACAGGTCGGGCGCGCAGCGCGTCAAATCCTTTTGCCTAACAGCCGTTTCCGTTGTTTACGGGAATAAATGCACCGCTGATGTGGTCCCGTTCGATGACCACATCATTAGGAGACGGCCCGTGTCGAACGATACCCTCTTGCAGTCGCGCCGTAACGCGCTCAAGTGTCTGGCTTACGGAAGCGCCGGCACTTTGTTCACCCTCGCGGGCGGCGTGCTCTCGCCGATCGATCTGGCGTTCGCTCAGGAGCGCAACACGAGCATGGCGCCGGCAGGCACGCCGCTGTTCGTGCAGATCAGCGATACCCACATTGGCTTCAACAAGGAGGCCAATCCTGACGTCAACGGCACGCTGTCGCAGACGATCCAGATCGTCAATGCGATGCCGAAACAGCCAGCGTTGATTCTCCACACCGGTGACATCACCCACCTGTCGAAGCCCGAGGAATTCGATACCGCCCAGCAGCTGATGTCGAAGCTGCGGGTCAGCGAGCTGCACACCACGCCCGGCGAGCACGACACCACCGATCCTACCGTCAGCGAGTATTTCAATCGCTTCGGCAAGGCGTCGGGCAACAAGGGCTACTACAGTTTCGATCACGCGGGCGTGCATTTCATCGCGCTGATCAACGTGCTGCAGTTCAAGGCCGGCGGCCTGGGCACTCTGGGCGCCGATCAGATCGCCTGGGTGACGCAGGATCTGAAAGGCCGCTCCGCCAGCACGCCGATCGTCGTGTTCGCGCACATGCCGCTGTGGACCATCTATGAGCCGTGGGGCTGGGGCACGGGCGATGCCGATCAGCTGATGGCGCAGCTCCAGCGCTTCGGTTCGGTGACCGTGCTGAATGGACACATTCACCAGATCGTCTCCAAGGTCGAAGGCAACATGACATTCCACACGGCGCGCTCCACGTCCTATCCGCAGCCGACTGCCGGACAGGGCTCGGGCCCCGGCCCGCTGAAAGTGGCCTCCGAACAGCTGCCGAAAATGCTGGGCGTGACCAGCGTTACCGAAGTGAAGCACCCGCGCTCACTCGCACTCACGGATAGCACCCTGGCTTGAGGCCACCCACCCCACGGATAAGGAAAGTCACATGACCCCCACCCATCGAAAACTGCTGGCACTGACCAGCACCGCAGCACTGTGGCTGGCGATGACCGGTTCAGCGCCGCTCGTCGCTGGCGATGATCCGAACACGATCGTCGTGAAGAGCTTCATGTTCACACCGATGAACCTGAAGGTGAAGGCCGGCACCAAGATCACCTG
>DATMRM010000136.1:0-24307 GCA_035566155.1 Steroidobacteraceae bacterium
CCAGGGGAGCGAGTCGATCGCGACGCCCCGCAGCGCCTCAGGGTGGCATTGCGCGAAATGACCGCGCGCGCACAGCACCGATTCGATGTGCTGGCCGCCGCTGTCGAGGAAAATGGTGAATGCCGCGTCCGCCGAGGTCGAATCGCGGAAGGTCTCCAGACTGCGTCGGATGCAATCGTCCGCGCTCTGGCGCGTCATGTTCTGCAGATCGACCGCTATCTTGGTGCAGCCAACGTCGATGCCAGGACCCGTTCGTTCTGCTCTGCCGGTCCAGAACTGCGCAGAGAGAACGTCGGACGCCGTAAAGTCGGTAGTAGTGCCCGGCGGCTTGGACATTTGCCCCAAATTCTCGCACAGGTTGGGTGGAACACAAGCTAAGCCGCTGATTTATTGACACACGTCTAGGATTAGACGGAATTCGCAGCCAGGGCGGCACGCGCGGCTTCGAAACTTGCCTTCAGAGCCTGCGCCATCTCGAGCTGGAGCGCCTCGATTTGCTGGGGCGTGGCCATCTTGGGCACTTCACGCGATGGACCGATACCGATGGCGATGCGCGTAAACGGCAGCGGTATCACGAAACGATCCCAGGCCACGAGCTTGGCACGGGCGGCGGCATAGGCGATCGGCAGCATCGGACGCTGCGACAGCTGCGACAGCAGGATCGCTCCGGGCTTGAACACGAACTTCGGTCCCCGCGGACCATCCGGCGTGATGATAGGCGAGACCTGTTGCTTGATGAGCGCCTGGAAATAGTCCTTCAGCGCGAGCGCGCCGGTATGCGAGGAGGATCCACGGATCACGTAGCCGCCCAGCTTTCGTACCATCATGGCGCCCAGCTCGCCATCCACCGACGGACTGATCAGAAATCCGGCGCGCAGACGACCCTGCTGTTGCAGCATCAGCAGGAAGCGTGCGCCGAACAGCTGGTGCTGATGCCAGTAGCACGGCAGGAACGAGGGCCAGCGCGCCAGCACCGCATCGAGATGCTCCTGACCGCTGATCGCGACGATCCGGCAGCTGCGCCACCAGGTGCGGATTACCGCCAGCAGGATGGGTGCGGCCAGCCGGTACAGCAGACGCCGGGTCGGAGTCATGCGCCTGCCTGACACCGTGACCCGGCGATAGATCGTATTGCGCAGCGTGCCGTCGGAGGGTTCGTCGTTCACGTCAGCGCCGATTGTAAGCCCTTGGGCGCGCAAGCGCGTGCGCTAGAATCGTAGCCATCCACATGGCACCGTTACTCGAAGCCCTGCGCAACCATTGATCTGCCCATCATGAGTTCAAGCCCTCTGTACACGGCCACGACGCTGACTGCCCTGATCGAAAGCCTGCGCGAAAACAGCAGCGGTGGCCTTCACTACCACGACAGCGAGCGCGAAACGCGCCGTGTGTCGTTCGCCGAGCTCTACCAGCGCGCGCTCGGTATTTTGTATCACCTGCAGCGCCTGGGTGCCCGGCCGGGCGACAAGCTGATCCTGCTGCTGTCGGGGAACGAGCCGTTCATCGACGCCTTCTGGGCGGCGATGCTGGGCGGCATCGTTCCGGTACCGATCGCTCCCGGCATCAGCGACGAGCACCGCCACAAGCTGCTGCGTATCGCGCGCAAGCTCCACGACCCGTTCATCTATACGGAACAACGCCTGCTGGAGCGAGTCGCAGTACTGGCTGCGGCCAGCGGCGAGGCTGCACGCACCACCTTCGAGGCGCTGCGTGCACGCGCATTCCTGGTCGATCAGCTCCATGACATCAGCCGGGCCGGCAAGCTGCACCGCGCGCTTGCGAGCGACACCGCGTTCATCCAGTTCTCATCAGGCTCGACCAGTGAACCCAAGGGAGTGGTGCTCACTCACGCGAATCTGCTGGCCAACATACGAGCCATTGGCTTCGCGGCGGGACTGAACGCCAGCACCATCACGCTCTCCTGGATGCCACTGACGCACGACATGGGACTGATCGGCTTTCATCTGGTGCTGCTCGGCCACGGGGCGAACGCGCACCTGATGCCCACGGAACTGTTCGTCCGACGGCCACTGCTGTGGCTGGCCCTCGCGTCGCGCGTGCGCGCCACCATGCTGTGCTCGCCGAACTTTGGTTACCGCCACTACCTGAAAATGCTGGGCGAACGCCGCATCGAAGACCTGGATCTGTCGAGCGTGCAACTCATCTACAACGGCGCCGAGCCCATCAGCGTCGATCTGATGGAAGAATTCCTCAGTCGAACCGCGCCGGCGCGGCTGGCGCGCAACGCCATGTTTCCGGTATATGGACTGGCGGAAGCTTCGCTCGCGGTCAGCTTTCCGCAGCCCGGGGCGCCCTCTCAGGTGCTGTCGCTCAATCGCCATCAGCTCAACGTCGGTGAAAAGCCGCAGACCGACGGCGTCGCCGAACGCGACGTGCTGCGCCTGGTGGGCGTGGGTCGCGCGGTGCCGTACTGCGAGCTTCGCATCACCGACGATCGGGACCTGCCGCTCGGAGAGCGCCAGGTCGGACATATCCAGATCCGCGGCGACAATGTCACCGGCGGCTACTTCGAGGACCCGGAGCTCAATCGCTCGAGCTTCAGTGCCGACGGCTGGCTGCGCACCGGCGATCTGGGGCTCATTCATCGCACCCAGCTCTACATCACCGGCCGTCACAAGGAAATCCTGTTCGTCAACGGACAGAACTACTACCCGCACGATCTGGAAGGCCTGCTCGAGCAGGTCGAGGGGCTGGAACTGGGCAAGGTGGTGGTCGCCGGGGTGCGGCCGCCGGGGGCACAGGAGGACGAGCTGCTGGTGTTCGTGCTGCACCGGGGCACGCTGGCCGATTTCATGCCACTGGCACGCGAGGTCGCTCGACGCATTGCCGAGAGCGCAGGCCTTGAAGTCAGCGCCGTGATTCCGGTCAAACGGATTCCCAAAACCACCAGCGGCAAGATTCAGCGCCATGCGCTCGAAACCGAGTACCTCACCGGCGCATTTGCCGCCGAACTCGCACAGATCGGCACGCTGAGGGCCACGCAGGCGAAGCCTGCGGTCAGCGGCAGCGACATTGAGCAGGCACTGCGCGATATCTGCGAACAGGAACTCGAGGGCCGCAGCATCGATCGCGACGAGAGCCTGTTCGACATCGGCGCCAGTTCCATCAAGCTGCTGGCGATTCATCAGCGCCTCGAGCAGCAGTGGCCTGGGCGGGTGGACGTGACCGATATCTTCGATCACCCGAGCATCGCAGCGCTGGCGCGCTTCATCGAGCAGAGCCTGACAGTGCGGGAGCAGGTATGAGCGATCGTCTGCAGCGCGCGGCGCAATATCTGGCGGCCCTGCGTCAGGCCGGCCCGCGACCCGTGAGCCTGCCGCAGGAGCTCGCCCCTCAAAACGCAGCGCAGGCCTATGAGCTGCAGCAGCGCGTCGCAAGAGAGTTGAAGGTCAGCGCCGGTGGCTGGAAGGTGGCGATGAGTGGGCTCAACGCCGGCAGCTACGCGCCGGTGTTCGCAACCGACCTGCATGCCAGCGGCGCCCGGGTCACCTCGGCGATCAGCCAACAGCTCGGCGTCGAACCGGAAGTGGCGTTCACATTGAAGCGCACGCTGCCTGCGGGGCGGCGCTACACCCGCGAGCAAGTGATCGAGGCGATCGGCAGCGCGCATGCTGCCATCGAGATCGTGATCAGCCGGTTTCAGCGGCATGAGACCGCCGCAGTGCTGGATCGACTGGCCGACAACATCAGCAACGGCGGGCTGGTCTTAGGTCCCGCCCTTGATCGCTGGCAGCACCTTGATTTCAGTGCGTTGCCCTTGACGCTCACTCTGACCGCCGCCAACGGCGAAGCGCGTGTGCATCAGTCCCGCGGTGGACACCCACAGGCCGATCCGCTGCTGCCGATGACCTGGATCGTCAATGAACGCGCCGCGCTCGGCTTCGGGATGCGTCAGGGGGAGGTGGTCACCACCGGCAGCTTCGCCGGCTTGCATTATGCAGCGCGCGGCACGCGTGTTCGGGTCGAATTCGAAGGGCTGGGCGGCGCCGAGCTCTACGGCTAAAATCCGGCACTTATGCCTCAACAGGGAGCGATCAGGGCGGCGGCGCGGTGCAGCGGCACGCGGCATAGGAACGTGTTCGTGCATTGATGGGCTCAGCTGCGGCGCTTCAAGTCGAATATCCGCGTCTGGATGAGATCCGCCAGCGCCCGGCTGCCTGGTGGCAGGACGTGCTGGCTCTCATTCATTTCAATGACGGTGAGTGCTCACAGCCGCAGCTGCCGGCGGCCGTGAACATTCCAGTGGCTCAGGTGCGCGTGCCGATGCTCGCCGGCGCTGACGGTGCGGTCGAAGTCTGGCGTCTGAGTGGTCCCATGCGCTCCGGCCAGTCCGGACGTGTCGCCTATCGCCACAACGGTCGCTTGCTGTTCGCCTCATTGAGTATTTCCGAGCAGGAATTTCCCGGTGGCAGCGACGCGGACTCGGCCACGGCCCTTCGCTGCGCCACGGAAGCCGGCTATAGCGAACTATTCAGCACGATCGAGGCACTGCATTTTCCGCATCCGCTGCGCATCTGGAATTTCCTGCCAGCGATCAATGGTCAAAGCGAAGGTGGCGAGCGCTACTGGCATTTCAACGGCGCGCGACAGGACGTGTTCCTCGGCTTCAATCGCTGCATCACCGGCAACGTGCCTGCCGCCAGCGCGGTCGGTGCGGTCTCCACCTCGCCGCTGACCATCTATTGCATTGCCAGTGCCAGTGCACCGATCTCGCTGGAGAATCCGCGTCAGCGCGCCGCCTGGGCCTACCCACCGCAGTACGGGCCGAAAAGCCCGACCTTCGCGCGTGCCTGCATCGAGGGCGACAACGCCCACACGCTGTTTATTTCCGGCACCTCGAGCATCATCGGTCATGAAAGCGCACACGCGGGGGATGAGTGCGAACAGACGCGTGAGACGCTGCGCAACATCCGTGCCCTGATCGGGGCCGCGAACGAGCGCATCGGCGCGCAGCGCTTCAGCCTGCCTGAGCTGCACTACAAGGTGTATGTGCGGCATCCGGCGCACCTGTCAAACATCGAACGTGAACTGCGACGCGAGATCGGCGAGCGGCCGGCGGTGATGTACGTGCAAGCCGACATCTGTCGGCGCGAACTCATGGTGGAGATCGAAGCCGTAGGCACGATGGTGTCCGGGTGAGCGGCCAGCGCGCTGCGGCCGCAGCGCTGGGCCTGCTGGGTGCCCTCACCTGTGGCAGCGCCTGCGCCGACCCTCAACCCCTATGGGACTTCGGTCTGGGGGTGGGGGCCGTGGTCTTCAACGACTATCGCGGCGCTTCAGCAATGCACGGCTATCCGGTACCCGTGCCGTACTTTATCTATCGCGGGGCGTTCCTGCGCGCTGACCGCGACGGGGTACATGGGCGGTTTCTTGATTCGCTGCATCTTGAGTTCGACATCAGTGCGGACGCGACCCCGCCGGTCTTCAGCCACCACAGTGCGCCGCGTCAGGGCATGCCGAATCTGGCCTCGACCGTGGAACTCGGCCCGTCGCTGACCTGGCATGCCTGGCGCTCGCAGGACCAACGGCTGCGCTTCGATGTGCGCTCCCCGGTGCGCAACGCGATTACGATCGATTCGCCCCCCCGATCGATCGGCTGGATCTACGCGCCCAACCTCAGCGTGGACTACCTCGGCAAGGGTCGCGCAAGGGGCTGGAATTTCGGCCTGCTCACCGGCCCGCTATACAGTCAGCGGCAATACAACCGTTATTACTATGCTGTGGCCCCGCAATACGCCACCGCGAGCCGCCCGGCGTATCAACCCCCCGGCGGGTACGCAGGCACTCAGCTGTTGGTTTCCACCAGCAAGCGCTACCGTGACTACTGGTTCGGGGCCTATTTGCGCCATGATTGGCTTCAGGGTGCCGCGTTCGATCCCAGTCCGCTGGTGCAGCAGCACAGCTACTGGTCGGGAGGATTCGGTTTC
The DNA here is from genome assembly GCA_035566155.1 of Steroidobacteraceae bacterium. Classification (GTDB taxonomy): domain Bacteria; phylum Pseudomonadota; class Gammaproteobacteria; order Steroidobacterales; family Steroidobacteraceae; genus FEN-1191. The sequence goes on from DATMRM010000136.1 coordinate 5,949, forward strand.
GTGTGGATGATCCACTCCTCGTCCAGAATGGTGGACAGCGATGAATGAAGTGCGCGCGGTGGGCGTCACCCCACCATCGAAGGCCGCAAAGACTCTGCTCGAATACCTCATTCTCTATAGTTCGCTGCTGCTGCTGGCGCTGATCTGTCTGACCTGGTCGCTGCTGGCATTGCCGCTGTATCTGCTGCTGCCGCGACGCGCGGCGATTGCTTTCGGCCGCCGCGGCATCATGGCTGGCTTCCGTCTGTACGCGTACTGGACGGCAGCGGTCGGCGCCTATCGCCTGGATCTGACCGCGGTTGACTCGCTGCGCGGTGCTCCCCCGATGATTCTTGCTCCGAATCACCCCTCGCTGGTCGATGCGATTCTGATTCTCACGCGCCATCCGAATCTGGTGTGCGTGATGAAATCCGATCTGATGGAGAACATCCTCTACGGCCCCGGAGCGCGTCTGGCGCGCTACATCAACAACAGCTCGCCGCTGCGCATGGTGCGCGAAGCGGTCGCCGCCCTCGAAGACGGCGGCACACTGCTGCTGTTCCCGGAGGGCACGCGCTCGTCGAAATCTCCGATCGGTGAGCTGAAGAGAAGTATCGCGGTGATCGCCCGCCAGGCGCAGGTCCCGGTACAGACGCTGATCATCGAAATCGACCAGCCCTTCCTCAGCAAGGCGCGCGGTCTATGGTCACGCGCATCCTTTCCGGTCACTTATCGGGTACGTCTCGGCAAGCGCTTTGATCCGCCTGAAGACGTGGAGACGTTCATGGCCGAATTGGAACGTTATTACCGCAGCGAGCTGCAGGGCAGCCTCGTGGCGGACTGGCTCAGCAGATCACCGTGCCCGTAGCGACGGCTTCGACGACACATCTGGTCCTGATTCCCAGCTACAACCCCGGTCCCAAGGTATTTGAGACGGTCACGGCGGCGCGCGAGCATTGGAATCCGGTCTGGGTCGTGGTGGACGGCAGCATTGACGGCAGCGCGGTCGCGCTCGCGGCGATGGCGCAGCACGACCCGGGGTTGAAAGTGCTGACCTTGCCGAAGAACCGGGGTAAGGGGGCAGCGGTGGCACACGGCGCCCGCCGGGCGCGATTGGCCGGCTTCACCCACATTCTGACGATGGACTCGGACGGACAGCACCCCGCCGATCACATCGAGCGTTTCATGCAGGCCTCGGTCGCAGAACCGCAGGCACTGGTGCTCGGCGATCCGGTGTTCGATGCCAGCGCCCCGGCGCTGCGGGTCGGTGGTCGCAAGGTCTCGAACCTGTTCGCCAATCTGGAGACCCTCTGGCTCGGCATCCAGGACTCGCTGTTTGGATTTCGTGTCTATCCGATCGACCCACTGCTGAAGGTGATGCGCCGACAGCCGTGGATGCGCCGTTTCGACTTCGACGTCGAAGCCGCGGTGCGGCTGGTGTGGCGGGGACTGCCGCCGCGCAACCTGAAGGCCCCGGTGCGCTACTTCCGGCCGGAGGAAGGCGGGGTCTCGCACTTCCATTACGGGCGCGACAACGCTTTGCTGAGCTGGATGCATCTGCGGCTGTTCATCGGGTTCCTGCTACGCCTTCCGGTGCTGCTCTGGCGACGTGTAAACGTCTGAAATCGATCGGAAACAACACGCTCGGATTCATGTGACAATCTCGATATAATGCGCCGCAACTTGGCTTACCCCCGGCGCGCCGGCCACAAAATCTGAGAGCGCCCGGACCGGAGAGCGTTGCCCCAATCATGTCCGAACAAGCGTTGCCAACTCAGACCGCGCCGCGTAGCGATTCAGTCGTGCTGGAGCGCGAAATTGCGCGGCTCATTGTCAAGGGACTGAATCTGCCGGTACAGGCCGAGGACATCGATCCGGAAGCACCCCTCTATGGCGAAGGCCTGGGGCTGGACTCGATCGATATCCTGGAGATCGCGCTGCTGGTCTCCAAGCAGTACGGCATTCAATTGCGGGCCGATAACCAGGAAAACGAGCGCATCTTTCGTTCGCTGCGGCACTTCGCGCAGTACGTCGCTGCGCAGAGAACCAAGTGAACTATCGCTGGCTGCGCCATGGACTGGTCGCGGCATCGATTCTCACGTACGCACTGCTGCAGCACTACGCCAACACCACACCCGGCGCCGCAGCTCTTGGGGCAGGACTGGCGATCACACCGCTGTTGATCACCTGGCTGCTGCTGGCCCGGCGCACGCCGTGGCCGCGGATCGGCGTGCTGCTGGCCTCGCTGCTGGCCGCCGCGCTGCTGGCTGAGAGCTGGTCGCGCATCGAACATAGTTTTCCGCTCATGTTCATGTTGCAGGAAGCGGGCGTCTATCTGATCCTCGCATTCGGTTTTGGTCGGAGCCTTATGTCGGGACAGACACCCTTGTGCACGCACTGGGCGACCAGGATCCACGGGCCATTGTCCGAGCCGGTGGAGCGCTATACCCGCGCGGTTACCCTCGCCTGGACCGTGTTCTTCGTTGCTATCAGCCTCACCAGCGTGCTGCTGTATGCGTTCGCGGCGCTGCGCGTCTGGTCTATCTTCTCCAACTTCCTCACGCTGCCATTGGTCGCTCTGATGTTCGCGATCGAATACGAAGTGCGCCGTCACCGCTTGCCGTGGATGCAGCGCGCGAGCCTTGCCGATACCGCGCGCGCCTATTTCGCGACGACCACCCGCGGTCGCCCGATCTGAAGGACCCGACACGCATGGCGATGCTGCCTCTGCTCGCGCACGACCGGCCCGATGCCATCGTCGCTTACCGCGGTGGCGAGCCCATCAGCGCCGCGCAGTTTCTGGCAGACACGCGGACGCTCGCGCGACGCCTGCCCGCCAGCACGCACATTCTCAATGCGTGCAAGGATCGCTATCACTTCACGGTAGGACTGGGAGCCAGCCTGCTGGCCGGCAAATGCAGTGTGCTGCCTTCCACCCATACGCCCGAGGTCATCCGGCACCTGCGCAGCTTCGCGCCGGATGTGTTCTGCCTGAGTGATGATCCTCAGAACTCGATCGACCTGCCCCAGCTGTTGTATACGCCCGACGCCACGAAAGCTCAGTTGCGATCCGGCGCCGGCTGGAACGTGCCGCAGATCCACGCCGAGCGGCTGGCCGCGTACATCTTCACGTCCGGTTCGACCGGCGTGCCGCTCCCGCATCGAAAGACCTGGGGACGACTGGTCAGTTGCGTGCGCGCGGAAGTCTCGCGGCTGACACCGCTGCAGCGTACGCCCTGCGCGATCGTAGGCACGGTGCCGCCGCAACACATGTATGGATTTGAATCCACGGTGTTGCTGCCGCTGCAGAGTGGCAGCGCACTGAGCGCCGAGCGTCCGTTCTATCCGGCGGACATTGCCGAGATGCTCGAGCGTCTGCGCGCGCCGCGCGTGCTGTTTTCGACGCCGGTGCACCTGCGCGCGCTGCTGGCATCCGACATCCGTCTGCCGAAACTGGAGCTGATCGTCTCGGCGACCGCGATGCTGTCGGCCAATATTGCGCGCGAAGTCGAGCAGCGGTTCGGCTGTGAGCTGCTGGAAATCTACGGCTCGACCGAAACCGGACAGATCGCCACACGTCGCACCGCTACCGAGGTTCGCTGGCGACTGTGGCCCGACGTCAGGTTGCAGGTATCGGACAGCGGCGCCGCCGCTTACGGCGGGCACGTGGGTCAGCCCACGCCACTGGCCGATGTGGTGGAGATCACTGACCCGCAGCACTTTCTGCTGCACGGTCGCACGGCTGATCTGGTCAACATTGCCGGCAAGCGCAACTCAGTCAGCTACCTGAATCATCAGCTCAACGCGATTCCTGGCGTGCTCGACGGCGCATTCTTCGTGCGCGAGGACACCGATGAGTCGATCGCCGGCAGTGGCCGGCTCGCTGCCGTCGTGGTCGCACCCGGGCTCACGGCGAGCGCGATCACTCAAGCACTGCGTGAGCGCATCGATCCGGTGTTTCTGCCGCGACCGCTGCTGCTGGTCGAGCAACTGCCGCGCAACGAAACCGGCAAATTGCCGCAGCACACGCTGCGCGAGATCGCCGCCGAAGCGGCCGTCGCGCAGCCGCATCTGTTCGTATGACGCGTCAAAGCCTGGCAGTGCGCATCGCCGCGGATCATCCCTCCCTGGCGGGTCATTTTCCGGGATTCCCGATCGTGCCGGGCGTGGTGCTGCTTGATGAGGCTCTGCACGCGATCGAACAGCTGCAGGCAGCCGAACCGGCATCGTGGCACATCACGACCGTCAAGTTTCATCACACCCTCGCGCCGGGCGAGCCATTGCAGCTCAGCGTCGAGTGTCACTCCGATGCACGGGTGCATTTCGAGCTGCGCAGTGCACGGGCGCTGGTGGCCAGCGGAACGATCAAACGCCGCGCCCGAATTCGTGCGGTGGTATCGGGCCGGTGAATACCTCGGTGACGACGCGCGCGGCCGAGTGGCGTCGCAGTCCGGAGCGCGGCAGCCGCGCGCTGCTGCGGGCGATGATGTGGCTGTCGCTGCGGTTGGGCAGGCCCGCCGGACGAGTGATCCTGCACGGCATCGCGGCCTACTTCTTTTTGTTCGCGCCGAAAGCGAGTCAGTCGATGCGGCAGTATCTGCGGCGGGTACTGTCGCGCAAGCCGCGCGCCAGCGACCGCTGGAAGTTGATCCTCAATTTCGCGACCATGATTCATGACCGTGTGTACCTGCTCGCCGAGCGCTACCACTTGTTCGATGTGTCGCTGCAGGGCGAGGCGATGATGAAAGAACTGGTCGCCGCCGGCGGCGGCGCGATGCTGATGGGTGCGCATGTCGGCAGCTTCGAGATCCTGCGCTGGATTGGCGAGCGACAACCGAACCTTCGCATCACGATCACGATGTACGAGGAAAATGCGCGCAAGCTCAATGAAATTCTGGCGGCGATCGCACCGCAGAATCCACCGGACGTGATCGCGGTCGGCCATCTGGACGCGATGCTGCGCATCCGTGAGCGCCTGGACGAAGGCGCGCTGGTCGGCATGCTGGCGGACCGCACTTTCGGCGACGAAGCCACATTGCCGGTGACCTTTCTCGGTGGCACCGCCCACCTTCCAACGGGCCCGATGCGAGCCGCGGCGATGATGGGTCAGCGCGTGATTTTCATGCTGGGACTCTATCGGGGCGGCAATCGCTATCACGTGGTGTTCGAGCCGCTCGCGGATTTCAGCAACGTCCAGCGCGCGCAACGCCAGGCGGCAATCGAAGCGGCCGTTACGCGCTATGCGGGGCTACTGGAAAAGTACTGCCGCAGCGATCCTTACAACTGGTTCAACTTCTTCGACTTCTGGCGCGCGCCGGCGCGCGCCCCGAGCGCATGAGTGCGCCTCGGAGGCTGCGCCTGATCGCGGGCGCGGCGCTGCTGTGTGTGCCCGCGTGGCGCTGCGCACAGGGTGCCCCGGCGGCGGATAGCGCTGGCGCACTCGATCAGGTGATGTCGCTGTTCGCGCAGCGCCGGCACGCTGAGGCCAGCTTCACCGAGGAGAAATATCTCTCGGTGCTCAGGCATCCGATCAGCTCCAGCGGCCGACTGATCTATGAGGCCCCAGACCATCTGGAAGAGCGCACACTGACACCCCGACCGCAAAGCGTCGTGCTCGATCATGGCCTGTTGTCGATGAAGATCGGTCAGCGACTGCGGACCCTGCGCCTGGCGGACTACCCACAGCTCGCGCCACTGATCGACAGCATTCGCGCGACCCTCGCCGGTGACCGTGCGCAGCTCGAGCGGGCCTTCTCGCTGGAGTTCTCCGGCGATGCCGAGCACTGGCAACTGCATCTGCGGCCGCTCGATGCCCACAGCCCGTTGACGCAGATCGATCTGAGCGGCGCGCGCGATGAGGTCAACGAAGTGCGGATGCAGCAGCGCGACGGCGATCATTCGGTCATGCGCATCTCGAGCGCCGAATGAACACCCCGCCTCCGATCACGCTGTGGGTGTGGCTGTTGCTGGTGGGGCTCGCATCGTGGATCGTCGCCCGGGCGCACTACGTCGCTGATCTGTCGGCGTTCCTGCCGCGCTCGCCCTCGCCGACGCAGCAACTGCTGGTACAGCAGCTGCAGGACGGGCCTGCCTCGCGCCTGATCCTGATCGGAATCGAAGGCGCGGATCCGCTCAGCCGGGCCGCCGCCTCGCGAGCGCTGGCCGCGGCATTGCGGGCATACCCGCAGTTCATCAACGTGAACAACGGCGAGGCCGGCAGCGAAGATCAGGATCGCCGCGTTGTCTTCACACACCGCTATCTGCTCAGCAGCGCGATCACGCCGGAGCATTTCAGTATCGCAGGTCTGTCGGCCGCGATCTCCGACAACCTGGATCTGATCACCTCACCAGCCGGGCTGCTCGCCAAATCGCTGTTTCGTTCCGATCCGACTGGCGAGACGCTGCAGGTCATCGACCAGCTCGAAAGCGGCCGGCAGCTGACCGGTGTTGAGGGAGTCTGGAGTTCCGCGGACGGTCAGCGCGCCCTGCTGCTGGCGCAGACCCGGGCCAGCGGCTCGGACACGGACGCACAGGAGCAGGCCTTGACGCAGCTCAGCGCCGCCTTCACGCGCATCGCGGCCGGCTCGCTGCGATTGCTGGTCAGCAGCCCGGGGAAGTTCGCGGTCGATTCGCGCGCCACGATCAAGCAGCAGGCGGTACGACTGTCGCTGCTGAGCACACTGCTGATCGCGACACTGTTGCTGTGGGTCTACCGATCGCTGCCGACCCTGTTGTTCGGCCTGTTACCGGTAGCCTCCGGGGCACTGGCCGGGATCGCCGCCGTGGCGGTGGGTTTTGGCATCGTTCACGGCATCACGCTCGGATTCGGTGTCACGCTGATCGGTGAATCGGTCGACTACTCCATCTATCTCTTCGTGCAGTCGCGCGGTGCACCGCTCGCGGCGCCGCGCGCAACGCTGTGGCCAACGATGCTGCTGGGTGTCGCCACCTCGGTGTGCGGGTTTGCCTCGCTGTTACCGTCCGCGTTTCCCGGACTGGCGCAGCTCGGCCTGTTCTCGATCGCAGGTCTGATCGCCGCGGCGGCCGTCACGCGCTTCGTGCTGCCGCCGCTGTTGCCCGCACGGGTACGCATGGCCGATCTGACACCCCTCGGTGCGCGCTGCATGCGCTTGCTGTCGCACCTGCATCTGCCGGTCACGCTGTGGGCACTGCTGGCGACGGGCTGCGTGTGGGTGCTGTACGTTGACCGTGGCCGGCTCTGGAATCATGACATTGCGGCGTTGAGCCCGATCCCCGATAGCGCGCAGCGTCTGGACGCGCAGCTGCGCGCAGATCTCGATGCGCCCGACGTCGGCAGCCTGGTGGTGGTGAGCGCCGATAGCGAGCAGGCGGTGCTGCAATTGAGTGAGGCGGTCGGCCGGCGGCTGGATGCCCTGAGTGCAGACGGGATCATCGGCGGCTACGATAGCCCCGCGCGCTATCTGCCCAGTGAGCGCACGCAGCAGGCCCGCCGCGCCAGCCTGCCTGGCGATGCGCCACTGCGAGCGCGACTGGCCTCCGTCGGCGACACGCTGTCGCTCGAAACCGCAGCGCTCGAGCCATTCATGGAACAGGTGAACGCCGCGCGCGAAGCCCCGCTCCTGACACGCGCTTCGCTCGAAGGCTCCTCGTTCGTACAGGCGCTCGATGCTCTGCTATGGCAGCGCGATACGCACTGGCATGCGATCCTGCCATTGCGCGCCGTCAACGATCTGTCGCAGGTTCGACGGGCACTGGCTACGCTTGCTCCCGGACAATGTCAGGTGCTGAACATCAAACAGGAGACCGATGCTCTGTACGGCGGGTATCTCAGTGAGGCAATCCGGCTGTCGCTGGCCGGATTTGGCGCGATCGTGCTGCTGCTGGTGCTGACATTGCGCAGCACGCGCCGCGTGACGCGCGTGATCCTGCCGTTGCTGCTGGCGGTGTTGATGGTGGCGACGGGACTGGCGTTACTGGGAGTGCGCATGAGCATCCTGCATCTGGTGGGCATGCTGCTGATCGTCGCGGTCGGCTCCAACTACGCGCTGTTCTTCGACAAGCGTGCGCATGATTGCGACCGCCAGACACTGCCGCTGACGCTGGCCTCACTACTGACTGCCAATAGCTGCACCGTGATCGGCTTCGGTGTACTGGCCTTCTCGAGCGTACCGGTCCTGAGTGCGCTGGGCTCCACCGTGGCACCGGGTACCCTGCTGGCACTGTGGCTGTCGGCGCTGTTTGCGCCGCGTGCACTATGGGCCTGATCTCCGTGCAGACCATAGCGCATGGGGCGCCGGGGGCTTCGACCCTGCGCGTGGTGCTGATGCCCGGCGCCTATCACACTCCCAACCAGTTTCTGGACGCGGGCTTTGCCGAAGCCGTGCGCCGGCGGTCGCTGCGCGTGGAGTTGGTCCTGGTGGTGCCGGAGCTGGCACATCTGACCGATCGGAGCTGGCTCACTGCCCTGCACGATGAGGTGATTGCACCGGCGCGTGCGCAGGGTGCGCCGGTGTGGCTCGGCGGTGTATCGCTCGGCGGCTTCATGGCGCTGCGCTTTGCCGCGCAATACCCTGGCGCGCTGGACGGACTGTGTCTGCTGGCACCCTACCTGGGCAGCCGGATCATTGCGGCGCAGATCGCGGCGCAGGCGGACGCCGCTGCGTGGCAGATGCACAGTCTGGCGGAGGATGATGACGAGCGGCGCATCTGGCACTACATCGCGACCCTGGCCGACAGCATGAACCCCACGCGCATTTTCTTCGGTTATGGCGCGAGCGATCGTTTCGCCGACACCCAGCGCGTGCTGGCCCAGGCCGTGCCGGCGACACATGCGACCGTGCGGATCATCGCCGGCGGCCACGATTGGACGGTCTGGCGCTCGCTGTGGGATGAGTTTCTGGACCGCTACGGCGGTTCGGCTTGAACGGCGCGAGCTCCAGTGCGGTCTGCGTGCGCTGGCGAGCCTCGCTGTTGCTGCGCGCCTCGGTGGGATTGCACATCGGCGCCGCACTGCTGACCGTGATCCGTCCGCACTGGTGGCCGTGGACGCTGAGCGCCGTGATTGCCAATCACCTGCTGCTCACGGCTCTGGGGTTGTGGCCCCGCAGCCAGGCTCTCGGCTCGAACTGGACCTCGCTGCCGGCCGCAGCGGCGGCGCGTGGCGAGGTCGCGATCACGATCGACGATGGCCCGGATCCGGTGGTCACCCCGCAGGTGCTGGCGGTGCTGAAGCGATACGAGGCCCGTGCCACCTTTTTCTGCATCGGCCAACCCGCACAGCGTCACGCCGAGTGTGTGCGCGAGTGCTTCGCGGCGGGCCACGCCATTGAGAATCATAGCTATCAACACCGGCACAATTTTTCGCTGCTGGGACCCTCCGGGATGCAGCGCGAGATCGCGCGCGCCCAGCAAACCTTGAACGAGGTGAGCGGCAGCGCACCACGTTTCTTTCGTGCGCCCGCGGGCTTGCGCAATCCGTTCCTCGATCCGGTGTTGCAACGGTTGCAGCTGCAGCTCGTGAGCTGGACACGGCGCGGATTTGATACCGTCAACGGCGATGCCGATGTGGTGTACGCGCGCCTGGTCCGGGGCCTCAAGGCCGGCGATATTCTGCTGCTGCACGACGGGCACGCGGCCCGTACCACGAGCGGGGGACCCTTGATTCTGGAGGTTCTGCCGCGGCTGCTGGAGACCATCCGACAGCACTCGCTGACGCCGGTCACGCTGCGCGACGCCCTGCGGTAAGCGCTGGAGGTGGCCGATCCTCTAGTATGCTTGCGGCCATGAGTCCTGCGGTACCGTTACAGTTGACGCGCTTTACTGCCACCAGCTGCCTTGGCAGCGGCCTCGCCAGTTCGCGCGCCGCGCTGGAACAGCAGCGCAGCGGCCTGGCGCCGTGCCGCTTCGAGAGCGCGCGCCTCGATACCTATATTGGCGAAGTACCGGGAGTGGACGACGTCAAGCTACCTTCCCGATTGCAGCGCTTTGACTGCCGCAACAATCGCCTCGCGTTGCTGGGACTGCAGCAAGACAACTTCGAGGCCGCGGTGCGGACCAGCGCGGCGCGCTGGGGACACCGGCGCGTCGGCGTGTTTCTGGGCACCAGCACCTCAGGAATTCTCAGCACCGAGATTGCGTTCCGGCGTCTGGATCCGGTCACCGGCGCCCTGCCGGGCGATTTTCACTATCTGGGATCGCACAACTCGTTTTCGCTGGTCGATTTCGTCCGCCGTTACCTCGAACTGGAAGGACCCGCCGGCACGGTGTGCACCGCCTGCTCCTCCAGCGCCAAGGTCTTCGCGACCGCGCAGCGCCTGATCGCCCTCGATCTGATCGATGCGGCATTGGTCGGCGGCGTGGATTCGCTGTGTCTGACCACGCTGTATGGCTTTCACTCACTGCAGCTGACGTCGGCTGCGCCGTGCCGCCCGTTCGATGCAGCGCGCGATGGCCTGTCGATCGGTGAGGCCGCGGCGTACGCACTGCTCGAACGCGTCCCGGGCTCAAATGCGGAACCCGATTCGATCCGCCTGCTCGGAGTCGGCGAGTCGAGCGATGCCTATCACATGTCCAGCCCGCATCCGGAAGGGACTGGAGCACGCAGCGCGATGCAGGCCGCGCTGACCGCCGCGCATGCTACGCCCGCAGAAATCGACTACATCAATCTTCACGGTACCGGCACTCCCAGCAATGACAGCGCCGAGGATCGCGCCGTCACCGCACTGTTTGGCGCAGCGACCCCGTGCAGCTCCACCAAGGGGGCCACCGGTCACGCGCTCGGTGCCGCTGGCGCGCTGGAAGCGGTCCTCTGCGCGCTGACGCTGCAAAGCGGGTTGATGCCCGGCGGGCTCAATACCCGGCAGCAGGACCCACGACTGAAGGTCAATTACCTGACTGCCAACCGGCGTGCGCCGGTGCGCCGCGTGCTGAGCAATTCGTTCGGCTTTGGCGGCGCCAACTGCGCGCTGCTGTTCGGCCGTGCAGCCTAGGGCATGCCCGCCATGACTCCTTTGATCGCCTCGCTACAGGGCGTTGGCGTGCTGGGACCCGGATTCGACAACTGGGCTTGCACCGCGGCGATCCTGCGGCATGAGGCAGCGTATCAGGCGCTCGCGACCTTGCTGCCGGCCCCAGGTGTCCTGCCGAGCGCCGAGCGCCGGCGCGCCGGCCGGATCATCAAGCTCGCGCTCGCCGTGGGCGCTGAAGCGCTCGCGCAGGCGGGCGCCGATGCACGCACGTTGCCGACGGTGTTCAGCTCCTCGGGCGGTGATGGCGACAACTGCCACGAAATCTGCATGACGCTGGCCAGTGAGGATCGCCAGATCTCGCCTACCCGCTTTCACAATTCGGTGCACAACGCGGCTTCCGGCTACTGGAGCATCGCCTACGGATGCACGCGTCCCTCGACCTCGCTATGCGCCGGCGATGCCAGTTTCGGCGCCGGTTTGCTCGAGGCGATGGCGCAACTGGCCTGCGGTGCCGAATCGGTGATGGTGCTGGCGTACGACGCCGACTACCCGCAACCGCTGCGCGCCACGCGCGCCATCCCCGATGCGTTCGCGATCGCCCTGCTGCTTGCACCCGCTCAAAGCGAGCGGGCGCTGGCACAGCTCCAGCTCGAACTGGTCGGCGAATCGCCAACCACGCTCAACGATCCGCAGCTGGAAGCGCTGCGGCTTTCGATCCCGGCGGCGCGCGGTCTGCCGTTGCTCGAGAGTCTGGCGCTGCGGCGCGCCGCGGTGGTGTACCTGGACTACCTCGACAGCACCCGCCTGGCGATTGGAGTGAGCGTTTGACTCAGGATCAATCGGTTCACGATCGCACCTGGATTGCCTCCCACATCCCTCATCAGGGCACCATGTGCCTGCTCGATCGGGTGATCTCGTGGGACAGCCAGGGCATCGTGTGCCTGTGCACCAGCCATCGCGACGCTGACAATCCGCTGCGCGCACATGGCCGGCTGGGAGCCGCGTGCGCCATCGAATATGCCGCGCAGGCGATCGCCGTACACGGTGCCCTGCTACAGCCGCGCGCTGGCGCGGGCATCGGGCTGCTGGCGAGCGCGCGGGAAGTCGAACTGCTGGTCACGAGGCTGGATGATCTGAGCGCCGATATCACGGTGAGCGCACAGCGCCTGCACAGCGATACGCGCGGAGCGCTGTATACGTTTGCGCTGCATGCCGATCACAGTCTGCTGGTGCGGGGCCGTGCGAGTTTATTGCTCAGCGCCGAGCCTGCACCCGGCGGTGCGGCGCCATGAACATCGCTGCCAGCGCGACGATGCGGCGTGCCCTGGTGACGGGCGGCAGCGGAGGGGTGGGCGCAGCCATCTGTCGCCAACTGGTGCAGGCCGGGCACTTCGTCTATGTGCATGCGTACCGCGCACGCGCGCAAGCGGAAGCGCTGGCACAGGAGATCCGCGCCGCTGGCGGACAGGCGGAGGCGCTGTGCTTTGACGTCACCGACGAGTCGGCGACGCATGGCGCGGTCGAACACGCGCTGAAGGCAGGGCCGGTTCAGATCCTCGTCAACAACGCCGGCATTCACGACGACGCGGTCTTCCCTGGCATGACGGCGCTGCAATGGCAGCGCGTGATCGCGGTTTCGCTGCAGGGATTCTTTCACGTGACGCAGCCGCTGATGTTGCCAATGCTGCGTACCCGCTGGGGCCGGATCGTGAACGTGTCTTCGGTGGCTGCGCAGATCGGCAATCGCGGCCAGGTGAACTACGCCTCCGGCAAGGGCGCGCTGATTTCCGCCACCCGCGCGCTGGCACTCGAAGTGGCCACCCGTGGGATCACCGTCAACGCGATCGCCCCCGGAATCATCGCCACCCGCATGAGCGCAGACAGTTTCGATGAGACGGCGATCGCGCGTCTGGTGCCGATGCGGCGTGCCGGCAGCCCGGACGAAGTGGCCAGCCTGGTCAGCTTCCTGACCGGAGAGGGTGCCGGCTACATCACCGGCCAGGTCGTGTCGATCAACGGCGGCATGTACTAGCGCGGATCGCGAACGGTGACGGTGCAGAAGCAGGAATTGCTGCTCTATTTCACGCTGCTGGAACTCGCGGTGATCGTGATCGCTGGACGGCTGGGGGATTGGGTCGCACGCGGGCTGGGACAGTCGGGAGTCGTCGGACAGATCCTGATCGGGATCCTGCTCGGTCCGTCGCTATTCGGATTGATCAGTCCCGGTGCCTTTGATTACCTGTTTCGCACCGCGCCGCCCGAACCGATGCAGATTCTGTCCAGTCTGGGACTGGTGCTGCTGATGTTCCAGATCGGGATGGAATTCGAATTCGCTCACCTGACCGAGCGGGCCAACCGCCGTGCGGTCCTGAGTGTGGCCGGCATCTGTCTGGCCATCCCTTTCATCCTGGGCGTCGGATTCGGCTATGTCGTCGCACCCGTGCTGTCACCGAGCGCCAACCGCCTGCACTCAGCGCTATTCGTGGCAACGGCCTTCTCGATCACCGCGTTGCCGGTACTCGGGCGAATGCTGATCGAACTGGACGTCACCCATACGGTGCTGGCCGTGATCGCCGTCAGTGCGGCCGCCATCAACGATGTGGTCGGCTGGCTGCTGCTGGCACTGATCACCGCGATCACCGCCGGGGACTTCAATGGTGGCGGCTATGGCCTGAGAGTGGCGTTGGTCGCCGTCTACGCACTGATCTGCCTGATTGCGGTCCGTCCGCTGGTCAAGGCCGGCGTGCGGCGGGCGAATCCAGGCGAGCGCGGGTTGTCCGCCAATCTGATCGGCGCACTGCTGGCGCTGGTATTCCTGTCGGCGATCGCGACCTACCAACTTGGCATCTTCGCGGTCTTCGGCAGCTTCATGATGGGTGTGATCCTGTTCGACGAACGCGAACTGGTGCAAGCCTGGCGCGACACCACCGGCCGGTTCGTGAACGTGTTCTTCCTGCCGATCTTCTTTACCTACACGGGCCTTCGGACTTCGATCGGGAGCCTGAGCAGCGCTGCCGATTGGGCCTGGTGTGCCCTCACCCTGGGGCTGGCCTGTGCCGGAAAGTTCGGCGGGGCGTATCTGGCCGCAAGGCTCGCCGGGCGTACCCACGCCGAATCGACCTCGCTCGGCTACATGATGAATACCCGCGGACTGATGGAGCTGGTGGTTCTGAACGTGGGCTATGACCTGGGGGTGATCTCCCCGCGCATGTTCACGATCCTGGTCATCATGGCCGTGCTCAGCACCGCGATTACGATCCCGGCGCTGCGCCGCTACCTGCCGCGCGCCGGAATCGCACTGGCGGCGTGAAGCGCAGCGGACCGGCTGTCACCGGGCACCGGTATACTCAAGGCGCATGACACGGCAGCGTACCCATTCATTCTCCACAGCGTTGCTGCTGACGGCGCTGACGCTGCTCCAGCCGGTGGCCGCCTTGGCCGACCACAAGCCTCCCAAGCCGGGACTGCTGCTCGGTTCGCACCCCTCAAAGCAGGCCAAGGCCGCTCGCCTGGCGGTGCTGAAGCAACGAACGAGCGCCGTGCCGCTCAAACCCCTCCACTCGCCCAAGGTCACTAACTCGTTGAATCATCGTGCGGGCAAGACCATGACCGTTCCTCAGAGGCCGCCCAAGTGATTGATTTATATGGATGTCACGGCTGTCTGTGAATTGCGACAGGGCGCCGGGTACGACAAAAGGTTAAAATGCCACCCATCGGAAGCTGCTGAATGGGAACCTCAAAATGAATCACAGACGACTGCGACTGCCGGCAGCCATGGCGGTAATGGCCTTGGCTGCGCCAGTCCTCGCAGCAGGTTTTGGTGATAATCCGGGCGAGAACCCCAAGGCCGATGTCCAGGCGGCAGCCGCGAACATCCAACGCGAGGCCCACGCCTTCGGCACCTCCGTGCGGGAAAACTCCCAGCAGTTGCACGATCAGGTGGCGCACAGCGTGCATCAGTTTCGCCATCAGTTCACGATCCAGTGGTACCGGACCGGCGACTCGATTCACCGCTGGTGGAACAACACTCGGGACAGCTTCTCCAGGAGCTGACCTAGCGGCGCGCGTTCAGCGTGCTGAGCATTCCGCGCGAGCCCGAAACCCCGGTCGTCGCATCCGCCAGCGTGGTGGCTGGCAGCAGCGTGCGCGGATTCACCGCCACATCGCCCTGACGCAGCTCGAAGTGCACATGCGGGCCGGTGGAATGACCGGTGCTGCCTATCAGCGCAATCAGCATACCCTGGCCGACATGATCCCCCTGTTTCACCCGGAGCTGGCTGTTGTGCGCGTACAGGGAGCTGAGGCGCTGCCCGTGCTGAATAATGACCACGTTGCCGTAGCCGCGCAGCCCGTCGCCGGCGTAGATGACATCGCCCTCGGCCACGGCATACACCGGCTCGCCCACATCCGCTGCGATATCGATGCCCTTGTGAAGCTTGCCCCAGCGGGCACCGTAGTCTGAGCTGATCACTCCGGCCTCGACCGGCCAGTGCATGCCACCCTCGGCGCTCATCGGTGCCGAGGCCAGCATCGGCGCTGACCCGGAGGACTGAGGCGGCCGGGCGGGTCCCGCCTTCGGCGATTCAGGCGTCGGCGCGTTGGCAGAGGATCCTTTGCGAGCCGCATGCAGCACCTTCAGCACCTCGGCTTCACTGTGTTCAGTCGCGTCTTCGAAATTCTTCAGCGTGTCGTGTTCGGCCAGATACTTCTGCTGGCGCTCATAGACCGCCTGGGCGTGGACCTTGGCTACCTGCGCCAGTTGCGTCGCCTTGTCTTTGACAGAATCCACGGTACTGCTGACGCTCGCGCATCCGCTCAGTGCCAGCCAGATGCTCGTGCCTGCGATGCGAAGAGTCGTGAGACGCATGTTGAGATCCTCCCTGCCCTGTGGCGAGGATCTTCCCAGCCAGCGCATCACCGACATACCCCCACAAAGGGGGGTCGCCGCCGGCGAGCGATCGACCCTACGATCGCTCCATCAGGGAGGTTCCACTCATGCAACGTCAAATCGATATCGCCAAGCGCCTCGATGTTCCCTCGCTCATCGCCTTGAGTTTGGTCGCCATCGGCTGGTTCGGCATGAACACGCTGGTGATCAGTGTCGGGCGGCTGGTTCAAGCGACCCGCTTCTACGAGGTGGGTGTCGTCATACTGCATCCGGCAGCGTTGTTCCTGGGAGTGGGCAGCGGGCATACGTTCGAACTGACCGCATTCGCGCTGCTCGCGCTGTTGACGCTGTTCGCCGCGATGGCAGCACCGGTTTTGTTTGCGCGGCGTTGCGCCTGGCTCGCAGGTTGGGCGCCACTCGTGTTGATGCTGGTGTGCGCCGCGTTGCTCTACGGTGACGGCTCGAGCCCGCCGCCACCGGCCGCCGATCCGGGTCTGCGAGGCGATCTGATGCGCTTTGCCAATCAGCTGCTGCAGCACGCGCAAGACACGTTGGTCAGTCACATCAGCGTGGGTGCCGGCGGCATCCTCTCGGCGCTGGCCAGCCTGATCGTGGCGGTCCGCTCCACCCGGAGGTTCCGGGTGGAGTCGCCTGAAGTGGCATTCGCGGCTGCACCCTCCTACGGCTGGACGTGAACCTGAGCCCTAGACGGTGAAGGTACCGAACGATCCGCTGCGGCCCGCAGGTAGGGTCTTGATCCGGCCAAGCTCTTGCTCGAGTTTGTCGAGCGTCTGACTCCATCCGAGCTTGGCGCCGCCAATCATCGCCGCGGCCATCGACGCATCGATCAGCGTGTAGGTTTGCGTGACCTCGATGCGTGTCGCACCGCCGGGCAGGTCCACGAAGTTGACGACCGTGTAGGCGCGAAACAAGGGCTGGTTGTCATCCCCGACCGCGTGCATGTCGATCACCAGTCGGCTGTTGGGAACAATCTCCACGAACTTGCCGCGTGACCAGTGTCGCTGCCCTTGCGGCGACTGCATGCACACATTGAATGCGCCGCCGACACGCAACTCGATCTCGGCCTCCGGCACGCTGTAGGGCTCGGGACTGAACCACTGCTTCACGTGTTCGGCGCGGCTCCACGCGCGGAACACCAGCTCGCGCGTAGCGGCAAAAGTGCGAGCGACGACGAGTTCATTTGTCATGGGGATCCTCTTCCATTTGTTTCAGGGTCTTGAGGTATTCGCCCAGCCGGTCGAAATGCGCTTCCCACTCGGCGCGCCGGGCATTGATCCATTGCTCGGCCAGACCCAAGCCCTGGGGCTCGATGCGGCAAGTGCGTACCCGCCCCCGTTTTGCGGTCCGGACCAGACCGCAGTGCTCAAGCACCGCGAGGTGTTGCATCACCGCGGGCAACGACATCGCCAGCGGCTTGGCCAGCTCGCTCACCGAAATCGCGCGTCGGCTGAGTTGCGCCAGGATGGAACGTCGGGTCGAGTCGGACAGCGCCTGAAAGGTACGGTCGAGTGCAACAGATTTGTTAAGCATGTTCTTAAGTATAGCGGCATTCAATACTTAAGCAAAGTATTTAGTATCTGATCGTCAGTGGGTCGCGCTCGCCTGGGTGGTAGCGAGCGCGGCATCGGCCGGGCGCTCGCCCTTCCAGCGTCGGTGAATCCAGGTCCAGTCCGCGGGACTGGCTCGAATCTGCGCTTCAATCAGTGCGGCATAGCGCGCGGTGAAGATCGGCGGATCCAGGCGCTCGTTCGCGCCGCAGATCGGGATGACCTCGAGTGTGTAGTGCCCGCGCCGCTCGCGTCGCATCGCGATGAAAAACGCGGCGTAACCGGTCATGCGGGCAATTTCGGCTGGACCGGGATAGAAAGCGGTGTCGCGTCCGAGAAAGCTGACCCAGTGCCGGCCCTGACTGGAGGTTGGCATCTGATCGGCCAGCAAGGCGACCGCATGTACCTGCACCTGCCGGCGACGCGAGATCACTTCGCGCACCAGTCGTTTGGCGGCGATCAGGTTGGCGCCATAGCGAACTCGCAGTTTACGCAGTTGCGCGTCGGATTTCTGGCCGTGCAGCGGTTTGTAGGCCGCGTCCACCGGCACATTCATCTGCAACACCGTGCCATGAAACGCCCATTCCCAGTTGCACTGATGCGCCGCCACCAGAATCACCGAGCGACCGGCAGCGGTCTCAGCGCGCACTTGCTCGAATCCGATCGCGCTGAGGTGATCGCGCATCTGCTGCGCCGACATGACCCCGATCTTGAGGAACTCCACTGCGATCTGGCCGAGCTGACGATAGTAGGCGCGCAGCCACGTGTTGATCTGCTTGGCGGAAGCTTGCGGAAAGCAACGCGAAAGATTGTCACGGGCGATCGAGACGCGAAAACGAAACACGTAGCGCGCCAGGAAGGCGAGCACCGCGGCCTTGGCATAGAGCACGCCCCACGGCAACGAGGCGAACACTCGGAGCCACAGCGAGTCATTGGCAGGTGCCTGATTCATTTATAGTGTCGTGATGCTCTGGG
>DATMRM010000137.1:0-14847 GCA_035566155.1 Steroidobacteraceae bacterium
AAATGACCGCTCGTAAGGCCCTTGAAAACTGGCGCCCCCGGCCGGAGTTGAACCGACGACCTACCGCTTAGGAGGCGGTCGCTCTATCCACTGAGCTACGGGGGCGCACCGGAAATTAAACCTCGACCACGCGATTTCGCAGCTCGCCGATGCGGTCGATGGTGGCGAGCATCTCATCACCATCATGCAGAAACTGCGGTGGTGTCATCGCGAAGCCAACACCCGACGGCGTGCCAGTCGCGATGATATCGCCGGGCTCCAGAGTCATGCCCGCCGACAGTTGCGAGATGATCGTCGGGATATCGAAGATCATCTGTTCGACGCGAGCGCGCTGTCGCTCCTGGCCGTTGATCGACATCGAGAGTTCGAGCCCTCTCGGATCGCCAATCGCGTCGCGCGTCACGATGCACGGCCCCAGCGGCAGCGTCGTATCGAGCGACTTGCCCTTGAACCACTGTTCGTGTCGGCGCTGCAGGTCACGAGCGGTCACGTCGTTTGCGATGGTATAACCGAATACAAAATCGTAGGCACGCGCGACCGGAATATCGCGCCCCGCCTTGCCGATCACTACGGCCAGCTCCACTTCATAGTCGAGCCGCTGTGTCAGCTTGGTGTCCAGCCGCACTTCAGCGCCCGGACCGATGACCGTATGCGTCGATTTGGTGAAGAACTGTGGCACCTCCGGCAGCTTCTCATCCCACTTCATCGCCCTCGCGTTGACACCCTCCTTGATATGGTCCACGTAGTTGCGTCCGACGCAGAAGGCGTTGCGTGTGAGCACCGGTATCGGCGCCAGTTTCTGCACCTGCGACAGAGGGATGAGTTCCTCGCTGCGATCGCCCGCCCGGGATTCCAGCCGCTGGCAGGCCTGCAGCGCAGGCTCGCCGCCGCGAATGATCGCGAGCAGGGACGAGAAATCGAGCTTCTCGCCGGCTGACTTGGCCGCCGCAGCCAGATTCAGAACGCGGTCCGCGGTCACGAGGCCAGGCAGTACCTGATCCTGATATCGAAACGTGATGAATTTCATTCGGTGAATTTTACCGACTTTGGCTACTGCGGGTCGATTTCCGGCACCGAAGCGTTTACTTCGGTCAACGCGACAATCCCCTGCGCACTCAATTGAGCCACTTTAGCCTCCGACAGGCCCAATACGCCGGAGAGCACCTCCCGGGTATGCTGCCCGAGTGCCGGCGCGGCAATGGGGGCGACGACCGGTGTTTCAGACAGACGCAGTGGGCTGGCAACCATGCGCACCGTACCCAGCGACTCGCTGGGAGCCGTGACGACGCACTGACGCGCCACCGCTTCAGGTGATTGCAACGCCGCGCCCGGCAGACGCACTTCGCCCACCGATATCCCGTGTTCGCGGATCTTCCCCATCAACTCCGGCGACGCGAAGCGTTTGAACTGCGCCTGCAGCAGGGGAATCAACATGGCGCGATGGGTCGTGCGGCCATGGTTGCTGCGATACTTTTCATTGTCCCAGAGTTCGGGAGTTTCAAATACGCTGACGCACAGCCGCCGGTACTGCTCGTCGTTGCCGACCGCGAGCGCCACATTGACGCCATCCCCGCACTCAAAGACCTCATACGGCACGATGCTCGGGTGCGCATTGCCGTGGCGCTTCGGTTCACGGCCGCTGTTGAGCACGCCGGAGCCCACATTGGCCAGTTGATGCAGCCCGCTGTCGAGCAATGAAATGTCTATCCACTGTCCGACGCCGGTGCGCTCGCGCGCAAACAACGCGGCCAGAATCCCCTGTACTGCGTTCATGCCGGTCGCCAGATCAATGAACGCAACACCCAGGCGCATCGGCGTACCCTCGGGCTCGCCGGTAATGGCCATGAAACCGCATTCGGCCTGCAGAACGAAATCGTATCCGGGCCGCTCCTCGAATTCGCCGCCCCGGCCATAGCCGGAAATCGAGCAATAGATGATCTTCGGATTGATCGAGCGGATCGCCGGGTAGTCCAGATTCCAGCGCTTGAGGCTTGCCGGCCGGAAATTTTCGACCAGCACGTCCGCTTTGGCGGCCAGCGCACGGATCAGATCGCGCCCTGCTTCCTGGTTCAAATCGATCGCGACACTGCGCTTGTTACGATTGGCGCTCAGGTAGTAGGTGGAGACGCCGTTCTTCTCGGGTGGCATCCAGTGACGCGTGTCATCCCCGCCAACGGGATTTTCGATTTTCCACACTTCGGCGCCGAGATCCGCCAGCGTCATCGTGCACCACGGCCCGGCCAGAATGCGGCTGAGATCGAGCACACGGATTCCGGCGAGAGCAGCGGACTTTGACATACCGTTCCTGACTGGGTGCTGAGCGTCGTACTATTGCATAGTACTGAACAGCTATCGTAAGCGGGGGGAGGTGAATGAAATACTTCAATGGCATCATCGGATCTGTGGTTCTGGCGTTCGCCGTGACGTTGGTACTGGCCGCTGACAGCACTGCGCAGTTCATTCGCCTGACGCCCGAGCAGGTGCCCTTTAGGAATCCGTCAGGGTTCGAACAGGCGGTGCTGTTCGGTGACCCGATGAAACCTGGGCTCTACGTGGTACGGGTGCGGTTTCCGCCCGGCATCCACTCGAATCCGCACTCTCATTCCCAGGACCGGCACGTCACGGTCATCAAGGGCGTGTGGTACATGGGCACCGGAGAGACGGCGGATATCGCCAAAGCGACGCCACTGAAGAGCGGCTCGTATGCGTTTCATCCGGCGCACGGCGTGCATTGGGATGGCGCGGGCGCGGAAGAGACCATCGTCCAGATCGTGGGGCTAGGTCCGGTCGAGACGGTGCAGACGGATCCCAGGCAGCCTCCGGTCGGCTCCTGGACGCCACCGAAGAACTGACTAGAAAATGTGTCTCGTAGCGGTCTCGGCAATGTCGCCCACCGGCAGATTGACCGGCTGCGCGTTGACGCGAACACGCGCCTTGCTCTGCAGCCATTTTTCCAGATCCGCGAGGCACATCGGCTGCGCGTATAGATAGCCTTGCACGATGTCACAACCGAGGCTGCGAAGTTTTAGCGCGGCCGTGTCGGTCTCGATCCCTTCGGCGACCACCTTCAAACCGAGACTGTGTCCCATTTCAATCGCTGAGCGCACAATCGCCGCGAATTCCACATTCGACTCCAGACCGGTGACGAAACTGCGATCAATCTTGACCTCGTGCACCGGCATGCGAGCCAGATGACTGAGTGACGAATACCCGGTGCCAAAATCGTCGATTGACAGCAACACGCCCAGCGCCGCCAGCGCATCCAGAATGCGCAGCGCGCGGTTGGGATCTTCGATGAATCCGCTCTCCGTGACTTCCAATGTCAGCAGCGAAGGCGGCAGCTGATGCCGGGAAATCAGCGTTGCTACCCGCGAATCGAGCCGCGCGTCACCGACGTCGTCTGCGCTGATATTGACCGCCAGGCTCAGCGGTTTGCCGGCGTTGAACCACGCCGCACCTTGCGCGATCGCCCGATCGAGCGTCCAGCGGGTCAGACGCCGTATGAATCCGGTCTGTTCGGCAAACGGGATGAATGAGGCGGGTGACAGCAGCCCACGGGTAGGATGCTGCCATCGCAACAGTACTTCAGCACCCGCGA
Source organism: Steroidobacteraceae bacterium (assembly GCA_035566155.1). Lineage (GTDB taxonomy): Bacteria > Pseudomonadota > Gammaproteobacteria > Steroidobacterales > Steroidobacteraceae > FEN-1191. Next base: position 3,599 of record DATMRM010000137.1, read on the forward strand.
CCCGCTGGCTGCCCAGCTCGATCTTCGGCTGAAAGTACAATCGCAACTCATCCTGTTCGATTGCCCGGCGAAGTTCGCCGAGCAAGGAGAGCTGATCGCGCGACATCGGCTTGAGCGCCGGGTCGTACACTGCCAACGCGAGCTTGTCACGTCGCGCGCGCTCCAACGCCAGGTCCGCGCACACCATCAGTTCATCCGCCGACATCCTGACATCGCCCGCCACGGCGAGCCCGACCGATGCGGTCAGATCGATCGGTTGCGACTCGACCAGCACCGGTTCGCTCAAGGCTTCCAGCAGTGACGCGCCCCAGAGCTGCAAGCTCACGTTTTCCGGCAAACGTGTGAAGGCGGCAAACTGATCGGCGGCCAGTCGCGCGACCGCGCCTTTGACCGACGGCACCGAAGCGAGCCCGACTCCGATTTTGGTCAGCACAGCATCACCGACCGAGTAGCCGAGATGTTCATTGATGCGACGAAAGCGATGCAGATTGATAACCGCGACGCCGAGCGCACTCTCACCGCAGTTGAGCCCCTCCCCGACCGCCGCAACGAATGCCGTGCGATTCATCAGGCCGGTCAGCGGATCTTCATAGGCAAGCTGCCGAATGGAGCGATCGCGTGACAACACCGCCGATTGCATCAACTGCAATCCTTCTGCCAACACGCCGAGCTCATCGCGCCGCTGTACGCGAACCGATACGTCGTACGACCCACCCCGAATCTTGTCGACCGCATTGGTGAGCTCGCGCAGCGGCTGGGTGATGCCGCGGGACAGCCACAGGATGGCCGCAGCCGCTACTGCCACACTGACGATCGCGATTCCGATCAGCACGTTGCTCAGACGTTCAAACGGTGCGCGCGCATCAGCCAGCGATCGCGACAGCGTCGCGCGAACCTCGCTGCCGCCTACTTTCGACATCTCGATCTCCTGGGCGATCACGTCCGCGGCACGCGCAGCCGGTGCCGTGCTGATGCCTGCTTTCCAGTCCCCTCCGGCGCGATAGGAGAACGTTACCGCCAACCCGGTGACATCGGCGAGTTCCTGCGCGGCGTGTGCGTCCAGCTCGAAGCCCATGGTGACCAGCGCCACGGGAAGCGGACTGCGCACCGCGACCGTGACCAACTGATAGATGCGGCCATCGTCGACGATGATGCTACCGTCACCGTCCCTGGCTTGCGGCAAATGGGCGCTGGCGATCGCATGCTTCCCATAGGACGCGATCACCTTGCCCTCCATGCTCGACAGCACTGCCATCGCAGCGCCGATGCGGGCCGCGCCGTTTTCCAGTGCGGAAGAGGACGTGTCCGTATCGCCGGTGGCCACCGCTTCCCGAAACGCGTAGTCGTCAGCCACGGCTTTGGCGGCGGTCTTGAGCTGACGCCGATCGCTCTCCAGCAATCGCGAGAACACCGAGGATCCCACCGACAGCTGTCGGCGCACCTCACGTTCAGCATTGCTGCGATTGGCGGCGGAGACGACGCTCAATGCGGCAGTCAGCACCGCAGCCAGCAGTACCAGGAAGGTGACCGCGATGCGCGTACGCAGCGAGAACATTTTACTCGGGCCAGGGCGCGACACCGGGAGCGTTCGGCGTGAGATCGAGGGTCAGTGGAATGGTCATGGCCGAGGCGGAGACGGCGATCTCCCGGGACGGCATGGGTTGGCGCAGACTCGGGTGCCAGACACGCAGACGGTAGCGGCCGGCGGGCAGGTTCAGCGCGACGCTTCCTGACTTGGACGCCTTGCCGAAATACGGAGAGTCCACGATGCCGACGAAGGCCAGCATGTTGTCGTGAATATTGCAGCCGAGCACCACCAGACCCGGCTTGTCGAACACCACAGGCGCCTCAGGTGAGCCGGCGTACAGCTTCAATGTGAAGGTCTTGGACGGGGAGAATGAATAGACTTGATGACGGATGTGATCGCTGTTGGTGAAGATAACCGTGGTACCGGTTCGAAGTACGCTTATCTTCGGCACGAACTGCTTGTCTACCTGATCGATCGTGGCTTGGGTGCGCGCCGGCGCCACCGTGGTATCGAGCGGATCGAACACCACGATGGTGTCCTGCGCTGACACGGTACCGCTGCTGCTGATTTCAACGGTCACAGTGCCGGCATAGACTCTACCGACGCACCACATCGCAGTGAGCGCGAGAGCGTGAAATCCGGTGCTCGACAGGTTCATTTGGCTTGTCCAGACGCCGGCTCGACGATGTCTCGCTTCATGGGAGCCAGCAGCGCCAGCAGCTCGTTGCTCGCACCTTGGCCCACGTGGTCGGCCTTGAGCACGTCACGCAGCGCCGCGACCATGCCGTAGAACTCAGCTTCCGAAATGTGATGGCCGGCGTGCGCTTCTTTCATCGGGTCGCCCGAATAGTGGCAAGGGCCTCCGCTCAGATCGCAGATCTGCTCGGCCAGCAGTGTCTTGATCCGGCGCAGGTTCGAACCTTCGAAGCTGCGCTTGAGAGATGGGTCTGTCGCGACGCGATCGATCAGCGTATTGGCAATGTGAGCGACGCCATCCTGGCCGCCCAGCAGGTCGTAGAGACTGACGTGCGCGCGACCTGCCGCAATGCCGGCGAATGCAGCCAGCGACAAAGCCAGCACCCGAAATGTGACGGCTGTCATACATGGCCCCGTGAAAACGTCAGGTTAAAGCAGCGGCGTCGCCGCAGCTGTGCGGTTGGACACAATATTTCGGCCTTGGTGCGCCTACCCTTGCTGCGCTTTGTCAGATGACGAATTGGATCCAACGAATACGTGATTGCACGCGCGCGCCGGGGCCGGATTTTGGCCTCGATGTGTCTGTTGTTGTCGGCCGCTCCGACGCACGGCGGCGACCGGCTGGAATGGACCGGAGCGACCACCGAGATTGAGGGCAGTGCGGGTGGCGGGCTGGTCCCTTGGGCGCTGATCGGTGGGCTGGAAACCAACGATCAGGTCGGTGCCACCGCTTTTGCCACTTACAATGCGACCCCCGACTTCTCACTGCGCACTGCGGGCATCAGCCTCGACGTGCACGACCGGTGGGAGGTTTCATTTGTCCAACAGCGACTCGATGCCGCCTCGACGCCGCGCGCCGCCGTTCTCGGGCAGGACATCCTTGGCCTCAAACTGCGGATTCTCGGGGACGCGGTGTTCTCCCCTGACCGGGTGCTACCGCAAATCGCCGTGGGCGCGCAGTTCAAGTACACCCTGAATTTTGATGGCATCCCGAAGGCCGTGGGTGCGGCCAGGGCCGATGATGTTGATCTGTATCTGACGGCGACCAAGCTATATTTCGCTGCGATCGCCGACCGCGACGTGCTGGTGGACCTTACCGTGCGACGCACGCGCGCCAACCAATTCGGACTGCTGGGCTTCGGCGCGGACCGCCACGGCTACCGCCTTGTACCGGAGGCCTCCATCGCAATATTCCTGACGCAGAGCCTGTTGCTGGGTGCCGAGTACCGTGCCAAACCCGACAATCTGAGCGGGTTTCGTGAGGACAGCGCGCAAGACCTTTTTCTCGCCTGGGCTCCATGGAAGAATCTCGAACTCACAGCCGGTGTTAGCGATCTCGGCCGAATTGCGGGAAAATCCGATCAGCGTGGTCTTTATTTGTCGGTGTGGGTGGGAATTTGAAGAAGGCCTCAGTAGACGCATCGCAGCGTGAGCAGTACGCTGCCGGCATGCCGGACGAGGATGACGAGAAGACCCGGGTTACCGGGTTGGAGGAGATGCAGGTCCAACCCGCCGGTGATGACTGTCTGGTCGTGATCCACACGGCTGTACAGACCGAACTCGGTCGTCGCTACCTTCTCAACGAGGGCGTCATTACCATTGGACGAGGCGCCGCCAATCAAATCGTCGTCAGCAGTGACGCGGTATCACGCCAGCACGCGCAGCTCGAACGCCGCGGGGCAGACTTCCTGGTGAGCGATCTGAACTCCACCAACGGCACCTTCATCAACAACGAGCGCCAGCGGACCCGCAATTCGCGTCTCAATCGCGGCGATCAGATCCGAGTGGGCGACACCGTCTTCAAGTACCTGTCCGGTTCGGACATCGAAGCCCAGTATCACGCGGTGATCGGGCATATGGCCGTGACCGATGGACTGACTAACCTCGCCAATCGCAAGCACTTGGACACCCTGCTGGCGGAGGAAGTCCAGCGCGCGCATCGCCACAATCGCGAGCTATCGGTGTTGATGCTCGACATTGACCACTTCAAGACCATCAACGATGCGCACGGTCATCTCGCGGGCGATCGCGTGATTGCGGGCCTGGGACATCTGCTGCGGCAGAGGCTTCGCTCCGACGACAAACTCGGTCGATACGGCGGCGAAGAGTTCTGCGCGATCCTTCCCGAGACCGGGCTGGACAATGCGACGACGATTGCCGAAACGCTGCGCACCTTGGTGGCGACCCACCCATTTCCCGTCGATGCCAAACGCCTGACAGTCACAGTCTCGATCGGCGCGGCCGCGCTCAAGCCGCAGATGCACAGTACCGATCTGTATCGCGCCGCCGACGAGATGCTCTACCGTGCCAAGAACCAGGGGCGCAACCAGGTCTGCAGTTAGTCCCATCGAGCGACCCAGCTTGACTCGCAAATGGTGGAGCGGAAGGGGATCGAACCCTCGACCTTCGCATTGCGAACGCGACGCTCTCCCAGCTGAGCTACCGCCCCGTCAGGCGCGCGATTCTAGCATCCGGGGGTCGCGAGGCAAGGCACTTGTCGGCCGATTCCCACGGCGCCCCGCGGTAATACCAACTAGGACTCAGCGCACACCCTCCCGCATCCTGCGGCCGAGGAGGACGAAGTCATGCTCAAGGCCGGGGACCGGGCACCGGAGTTTTCGCTCCCCGACCATAATGGGCGGGACACCTCGCTGACTTCGTTGCTGAACGCGGGCGCATTGATCCTGTGGTTCTTTTCCGGTTTGCCGAACCCCACGAGCATGATCGCGGCGCGCAGGATCGGCGAGCTGCATGCGGACCTGCGCCGGCAGGGGCTGGTCGTGGCCGCAGTGAGCCCGCGCACACCGGACCGGCTTCAGCGTCTGCGTGACCGGCATCGCCTGCCTTTCGTGCTGCTCTCGGACACTCAGAGGGCGGTCGCTCGGATGTACGAGCGCACCGGCATACTGGGGGTATGGCGCGGTACCTACCTGATCAGTCGCGGCCGCACCATCCTGGGTTCAGTGGCCAATCCCGTCGGCCTAGACAAGCATCTGGATTTCATGCGGGAGGCCCCGGAGCTGGTACTGGGAATGCCGCTGCATTTCTAGGATCGGACGGCGCTGACAGCGCATTGGCCTTAAGCGCTCTGGCGCCTACTGTGCCGGTGCCGAATACTTGTTGCGTCGCGACTCCAGTGGGAACACAACTTATGGAAACCAGAACCGACGTACAGCAGCTTCTGCGTCGTCACCGCGAGATACGACAGGCCATGCGGCAGCCCGGGGGCGTACGGATCCTGGACGAGCGCGAGCTGTACGCGATTCGCGAGCAGCTCAAGGGCATTCCGGCAGCAATGCAGCTACTGCAGCGAGACGCGACGCTCTCCTCGCCTTCAATGCGCTGACAGGCGGGTGTCCTCTTCGCCGCGGCGCTCGAGGCCGTTTGGCGCCGAGCTGGAAGATGATGGGCGCGTGCGCTTCAGACTCTGGGCGCCCGGGCATGAACGCATTGAGCTGGAACTTCAAATTACCGGCGCGCAAGGCGCCCGCCTGCTGCTGCCGATGCAGCGTGAGCCCGATGGCTGGCATGGCCTGATCAGCTCGGCGGCACGAGCCGGCTCACTCTACAAGTTCCGCCTCCCCGACGGCACTGTCGTGCCAGATCCGGCTTCCCGCTACCAGCCGTCGGATGTACACGGCGCCAGCCAAGTCATCGATCCCAACGCTTATCGATGGGTCGATGGCGATTGGCGTGGACGGCCCTGGCACGAAGCGGTCGTCTATGAACTGCACCTCGGATGTTTCACCTCGGCGGGCACCTATCTTGCGGCATGTGAGCGGCTGGATCATCTGGCGAGCCTCGGAGTCACCGCCGTTGAAGTGATGCCGGTGGCCGATTTCCCCGGCAGGCGCAACTGGGGCTACGACGGCGTGTTGCCGTATGCGCCCGATGCGAGCTACGGCAGGCCTGAGCATTTCAAGGCGTTCATCGACACCGCGCACCAGAAAGGATTGATGGTGATACTGGATGTGGTCTACAACCACTTTGGCCCCGAGGGCAACTACCTGTCGTTGTATTGCCCGCAGTTCTTCAACGAGCGGCATCAAACGCCGTGGGGCGCGGCCATTGATTTCGATGGGCACGACAGTCGCATCGTGCGCGAGTTCATCATCCAGAACGCGCTGTATTGGCTCGAAGAGTTCCATCTCGATGGATTGCGCCTGGATGCCGTGCACGCCATTCGCGACGACAGCCCCACACACCTGCTGACCGAGCTGGCACAACGCGTGCGCGCCGCCGAACTACCGCGCGCCGTGCATCTGATTCTTGAGAACGAGCACAACGAAGCGATCCGCCTGAGCGCATCGCTCTATGATGCGCAGTGGAATGACGACGTTCACCACGCGCTGCACGTGGCGGCAAGCGGTGAACGTGAAGGCTATTACGCCGACTATGTCGGCGACACCGAGAAGCTCGGCCGCGCGCTCGCTCAGGGGTTTGCCTACCAGGGTGAAATCATGCCGTACCGTGGCTCAGCGCGCGGTGAGCCGAGTGCGAAGTTGCCGCCTCGGCGTTTCGTTGCCTTCATTCAGAATCACGACCAGGTGGGCAATCGCGCCCTCGGTGAGCGGCTCCACCAGATCGCCCCATCCGCTGCCGTAGGCGCGGTGACTGCGGTCTATCTGCTGCTGCCACAGATTCCGATGCTGTTCATGGGTGAGGAGTGGCACGCCGGGCAACCGTTTCAGTTCTTCTGCGACTTCGGGGCCGAACTTGCGCAAGCCGTGCGCGACGGACGCCGCCAGGAGTTCTCGCGCTTCGCGGCTTTTCAATCCGAGCAGGCACGTGATCGCATTCCCGATCCGCAGTCTGAGCAGACTTTTCTGGACAGCAAGCTGGACTGGACGGCATTGGAGCAACCTTCGCACGCCAGCGCCCTGCGCTGGTACCAGGAGCTACTCGCGGCCCGTCGGCGGCACGTGGTTCCCCTGATCTCTGCGATCGGACACGGCGGCCGTTACACGGTGATTGATCATGGCGCGGTGATGGTGCAGTGGCAAAGCCCGGTCGCCGAACTGACGCTGTTGGCGAACCTGAGTGCACGTCGTGTCACCGGATTCCCGGAGGTGCCGGGGCATCTGCTGTGGGAACAAGGGCAAATCGAGGCGAGCGGTACCTATCCGCCGTGGTGCGTCCGCTGGATGCTGCGTACGTGATTCCGCGCGCCACCTATCGATTGCAGCTCCACGGGGGGTTCGGCTTCAGTGCTGCGACCGATTGCGTGCCGTACCTTGCGCGGCTTGGCGTGAGCCATGCGTACCTGTCGCCGTACCTGAAGGCACGTGCTGGCAGTGCGCACGGCTATGACATTGTCGACCACAGTCAGCTCAATCCGGAACTGGGCGATGAAGAGGCCTTTCAGCGCATGTCGCAGGCCCTGAAGGCTCATTCGCTCGGACACATTCTGGATTTCGTACCGAACCACATGGGTGTGGGTGGCGCTGACAATCCGTTGTGGCTTGATGTGCTGGAGTGGGGACCGGACGCGCTGCATGCCGGCTGGTTCGATGTGGACTGGGACCCGGACCGACGCTATCTGCACAACCGGATTCTGGTGCCGTTCCTCGGCGATCAGTACGGCATCGAACTCGAGCGCGGCGTATTGCGGCTGCGTTTCGATGAGTCCGATGGCAGCTTCGCGGTGTGGGCCTACGATACGCACAAGCTGCCGATCTGGCCCCCTCACTACGCGCGCATCCTCACGGACGGGACTGCGCAGCTCGAGCGGCTGGCCGATGCTTTCAACTGGCTGCCCAACTGGCACCAGCAGATGCCGCAGCGGGCCGCCGAACTCAAAACCCGTCTCGCCGCCCTGGTGCGCGATCACGCCGATGCGCGTGAGGCGGTGCAACGTGCCGTGCAGCGCTTCGAGGGCCAGCCCGATCAGAGCGGCAGCTGGCAGTCACTGGATGAGCTGATTGCCGAACAACGCTGGCGCATCGCGCACTTCAGAGTGGCAGCCGACGACATCAACTACCGGCGTTTCTTCAATATCAACGATCTGGCCGGTCTGCGCATGGAGCTGCCGGAGGTATTCGATCACGTCCATCAGCGGGTGCTGCGCTGGGTGAAGGACGGTACCCTCGACGGACTTCGGATCGATCACATCGATGGTCTGTACGACCCGAAAGGATACTTGCGACGGCTGCAGCGGCGCCTGAGCACGCGGCATGCCGAGCACGGCTTCTACCTGGTGGTCGAGAAGATCCTGGCCGCCCATGAGCCGCTGCGCGAGGACTGGCCCATTGACGGCACTACCGGCTATGACTTCCTCAATCAGGTACTGGCGTTGCTGATCGATTCGAGCGCGTACGCCGACTTCGATCGATGCTACCGGCAATTCGTCGGTGAACCCCAACGCTTCGCCGACATCGTGCACCAGTCAAAACGGCACATCATGGAAAACGAAATGGCCAGCGAGCTGAACGTGCTGGCCCGGGACATGGGCCGACTGGCGCGCCAGAATCCACGTACCGCCGACTTCACGCGCAACCTGCTGCGACGGGCGATCAAGGAGCTGATCGCCTGCTTCCCGGTCTACCGTACCTACATCGATGACGCCGGCGAGCTCGACAGCGCCGATCAGCGCGATCTGAGCTGGGCCTTTGCCCAGGCGCGCCGCAACGAGTCGGAACTCGATCCGAGCGTATTCAACTTCCTGGAACAGGTGCTGACCGGTGCCCTGCTGCAGCGCTCACGCACCGGGTTCTCGCATCAGTCGTTGCTGCGCTGTGCGATGCGTCTGCAGCAGTACAGCGGTCCGGTCATGGCCAAAGGCGTCGAGGATACGGCCTTCTATCGCTATCACCGCTTCATCGCACTGAATGAAGTCGGCGGCGATCCGGAGCGTTTCGGCGCGACGCTCTCGTCCTTCCACAAGAGCAATCAGGCCCGAGCGCACCGCTGGCCGCACGCGATGCTGGCCACGGCGACGCACGACACCAAGCGGGGCGAAGACGCGCGTGCGCGCCTGGCAGCGCTGTCCGAGTTCGCCGAAGAATGGATACAGCAGTTGCCGGTCTGGTCACGCATCCTGCGTGGACCGTTGATCGCCGAGGACGCGCCACTGAAGCCCGACCGCAACGACGAGTACCTGCTGCTGCAGCTGCTGCTGGGTACCTGGCCGTGCGAACTGATGACGAGCGAGGTGCGCGACGCCCAGTTGTCAAAGGACTACGCGCAGCGCATACGCGGCGCCATGGTCAAATCGATGCGCGAATCGCGCCTGCACACCGGCTGGGCATTTCCGAACGCCGAGTATGAGGAGGCCACGTTGGGCATGATCGATGCCGCACTGACCGGCGCTCGCTCCAGCGCGTTTCTCAGTTCGTTCCTGCCGTTCGTACGAAAGGTGGCCGACTGCGGCGTGGACAAGAGCTTGATTCAGACGGTAGTGAAGCTCACGTCCCCGGGCGTGCCCGACCTCTACAACGGCAGTGAGCTGTGGGATCTGTCGATGGTCGATCCTGACAACCGACGGCCGGTGGACTACGCACTGCGAACACGCCTGCTACGGCAGATCGATGAGCGCCTGGCGGCAGACCGCGCGCTCGGCATGAGCGAACTGCGGCGCAACTGGTGCGATGCGGGCATCAAACTGGCGACGATCGCGACCCTGCTGCGGCATCGTCGCGATCACGAGAGGCTGTACGCGGAAGGCGACTATCAGGGACTGCCGGCGAGCGGTGCGCGGGCGGATGATCTGTGCGCCTATACGCGCCATCGCAATGGCGACAAGTTGCTGGTGGCCGCTGTGCGTCGCGCCCATCGCGCAGACGGCAGCAAACAGTGGGAAGACACCGTATTGCCCGTGCCAGAGGCTCTACGAAGAGAGCAATGGCATGAGCTGCTCACCGGTCGCCTCGTCGCGCTGCGAGAGGACACCGTCGGCCCCGCCGATCTGTTCGCCGAGCTACCGGTTGTCGTGCTCGCCTCGAACGGCCACTAGCCTGGCGGTGAGGCCAGCAGATCCTGATACTCGGGGTGACGCTCGATGAAGGTCCGGACGTACGGGCAGCGCGGGATCACCTTGATGCGCTGAGAGCGCACCAGATCCAGTGCGCCGCTGGTGAGGCGTGCAGCGACGCCGCCGCCGCGCAGCGCCGCCGGCACTTCGGCGTGGGTGAGGGTGCGTACCCTGCCGGCAGCGGTGTAATCGATGAAGGCGGTACCACCGTCGAGCTTCATCTCGTAGCGGCTCTCAGCCGCATTGTCCAGCACCTGGTCGCCCATGATCGATCACACCTCGAGCGCTTCTTCGGCCGCGTTGAACTGCAGGGCTGCCAGCTTGGCATAGAGCGGGCTGCCGTGCATCAGCTCGGCATGCTTGCCGATCGCAACGATCCTTCCGGCCTGCAGTACCACGATGCGGTCGGCGCGCAGCACGGTCGACAGGCGGTGAGCGATGACCAGCGTCGTACGCCCGCGCATCAGCACGTTCAACGCCGCCTGCACCAGTCGCTCGGATTCCGCATCGAGCGAACTGGTGGCCTCATCCAGTAGCAGGATCGGCGGATCCTTCAGGATGGCGCGCGCAATGGCGACACGCTGCCGTTGCCCGCCGGACAGACGCACGCCACGCTCACCCAGATAGGTGTTGTAGCCCTCGGGCAGCTCGCGCAGAAACTCATCGGCTGCCGCGGCGCTGGCCGCAGCGACGATCTGCTCATCGGTGGATCCAGGCCGGCCGTAGTCGATGTTCTCGCGCGCGGTTGCGCCGAACAGCACCGTATCCTGCGGCACGAAGCCGATCTTCGAGCGCAGCTCCTCAGGCCGCCAGGTCCGGATATCGATGCCATCGATGCTGATGCACCCGGCCTGCGGATCATAGAAGCGCAGCAGCAGCTGAAAGGTCGTGCTCTTGCCGGCGCCGGACGGTCCGACGAAGGCGACCGTCTCCCCGGGACGCACTTCCAGTGAATACTCGCGCAGCGCCCGCGTGTCGCTGCGCGACGGATACGAGAACGACACATTCTCGAACGCGATGCGTCCGCTGATCTTCGGCGGCAACTCCGCCGGCTGC
>DATMRM010000138.1:0-3911 GCA_035566155.1 Steroidobacteraceae bacterium
GTCGCAGCGCGATGCGGTGAAGGCCGATGAAGACCGTCGCCGACAGATCGATGAGGCGCAGGCCAGCGCGAACGACATTGTCCCCAAGGCGGAAGTCGCCGCTCAACGCCAGATCGCGGACGCGGAGGTGTATGCCAAGCAGACGGTGGCGATTGCCGAGGGTGAAGCCGAACGCTTCAGCCAGGTGGCTGCCGCCTATGCGCAGGCACCGGAAGTCACCCGCAATCATATCTATACCGAGACCATCGAAGGTATCCTGTCGCGCTCGCGCAAGATCATCGTCGATACCAAAGGTAGCGGCGGCAGTCTCATTTATATCCCGCTCGACAAGCTGGCCGAAGCCATCAAGGCCACGAGCGCTTCAGCCCCGCCGGCCGCAGCGGCCAGCAACAACGGCAGCGGCAGTACGACGAGCGCTTCCACTGCTTCAAACAGCAACGCCGGCGCCGATCGCTCCGACAGCGACGAGCGCGCGCGTGAGCGCCCGGATCGATAGATGGCAACGCGCATCATGACCGCGGTGGGACTGCTATTGGTGGCCGTATTGCTATGGCGCTCGGTCTATGTCGTGGACGAAGGCGAAGTGGCACTGCGCACGCGACTGGGGCATATCGAGGACAGCAACGGCGGACCGGGTCTGCATCTCAAGTCGCCGTTCGATGAGGTGCACATCTTCGATCGGCGCATCCTGTCGCACACCTACCCAGGGGAGCCCTTTCTGACGCGCGATCAGAAAGCGGTAAATGTGGACTTCTACATCAAATGGCGTCTGATCGACGCGCTGCGGTTCTACCAGAGCACCGGTGGCGATCAGGATGCGGCCGCGCAGCAGCTCGGCGATTGGGTGCGTGAGAGGCTCAAGAGCGCAGTGGCCGGCCAGCCTTTGAGCAGCGTCAGCGCGCAAGCGCGCGGTGCCCTGACCGAGGCCGCGTTCGAGGAGTTGCAGCAGGCAGCCGAGAGGCTCGGGCTTGATCTGATCGATGTGCAGCTGCAGCGGGTTGAACTCACGGAGGACGTGGCCAGCGTCGTGTATCAGCGTATGCGGCAGGGCCTGATTGCCAAAGCCGCGCAGCTGCGGGCGTCGGGCGCCTCGGAGGCCGAAAAGATACGCGGTGAGGCGGAGCGGCGGCGCGCCGATGTACTGGCCAACGCCACTCGTCAGGCGCAGCACCTGCGTGGCGAAGCCGATGCACAGGCAGCGGCCGACCTGGCCAAGGCGTACGGACGTAACACCGACTTTGCTGCTTTCTACCGCAGCATGCAGGCGTACAAGAACACGCTGGGTCGCGACGGCGACATTCTGGTCATTTCGCCGGAAGGCGAGTTCTTCAAATATCTACATAGCGCCAGCGGGCGCTGAATTTTCAAGTCAGGGGCTCTCGTGGGGTTGGACTGGACTGATCTGTGTGCTGCGTTGGCGATTTTTTGCATCATCGAAGGCGTCATGCCCTTCATCAACCCGTCAGGGGTGAAGCGCTTACTGTCGCGGATAGCCTCTCTGGAGGATCGTGAGATGCGCGTGGCGGGATTGGTGAGCATGGCGATCGGTTTGACGATCCTGTTTCTGGTGCGTTCCTGATGGGACGCTTCGTCGTCGTCATCGGGACCCAATGGGGTGATGAAGGCAAGGGCAAGCTGGTCGACCTGCTGACCGAGCGGGCCACCGCCGTCGCGCGTTTTCAGGGCGGCCACAATGCCGGGCATACGCTGGTCATCGGCGGGGTCAAGACCGTGTTGTCGTTGTTGCCCGCCGGGATCCTGCGCGAAGGCGTGCGGTGCTTCATTGGCAACGGGGTGGTGCTGGCGCTCGAAGCGCTGTTTCGCGAAGCCGACGGCCTGATCGCGCAGGGCGTGCCGGTGCTGGAGCGTCTGCGCATTTCTCCGGCCTGCCCTCTGATTCTGCCGTCGCATGTCGCACTGGACCGGGCCCGCGAAACTGCCCGCGGCGAGAATGCGATCGGTACCACGCGCCGCGGTATCGGGCCGGCCTATGAGGACAAAGTCGCGCGCCGTGCAGTGCGCGTCGCGGATCTCTACCAGCGCGACCGTTTCGCAGCGAAACTCGGCGAAGTGCTCGATTTTCACAATTTCGTGCTGCAGCGTTACTTCTCACAGTCGCCGGTAGACTTTCAGCGCACACTCGATGAGCAGCTGGAGTTTGCGGAGCGCTTGCGACCTTTAGTGTTCGATGTCACCGGGGCCCTGGCGCAGCTACGGGCGCGCAAGGCCAACGTATTGTTCGAAGGTGCGCAGGGCGCGATGCTCGATGTCGATGTCGGTAGCTATCCATTCGTCACCTCATCCAATACCACCGCGGGCGGCGCGGCCACGGGTACCGGAGTGGGCCCGTGCATGTTCGATGGCGTGCTGGGTATCGTGAAGGCTTACACCACACGGGTGGGAGCCGGCCCATTCCCGACCGAGTTGTTCGACGAATACGGCGAACACCTCTCGCGGGTGGGTCACGAATTCGGGGCCGTGACCGGCCGTCGGCGCCGATGCGGCTGGTTCGATGCTGTGGCGCTGCGTCGATCGATCGTACATTCCAGTGTCTCCAGTCTGTGCATGACCAAGCTGGATGTGCTGGACGGACTGGACACGATCCGGATCTGTGTCGGCTATCGGATGGGAGGGCAGACGCTGTCCGAGCCGCCACTGTTTTCCGACGCGGCGTCGGAGCTAGAGCCGATCTACGAAGACCAGCCCGGCTGGAAAGAATCCACTGTCGGCGTCACGAATCTGGAGTCTCTGCCGAAGAATGCTCGCGCCTATCTGCAGCGCATCGAACGGCTGGTAGGAGTGCCGTTGGACCTGATTTCCACCGGTCCCGACCGAACTCAGACCATCATTCTGCATCATCCGTTCGACGACTGAGCGCGGTCCGCGCCCGGATGCGACTTATTCAATTGGTCGCGTTCACAGTTAGCAAATAGTCACCTAGTTGGTCATCCCAGCCATCTCAAGTTTCCGCCTCGTTAGCTCGATATGCCTCAGACCGACAAGGAAAATTTGTCTCTGCATCAAGTTACATAATGGACGATCTCGCGCAGCCCCCGATCGAGACAGCGCCTGAGGAGGAAGTACTCGGGGTGCCCGATTTGGGGATGCTGCGCACCCTGCTGGGCAATCTCGACGGCATGCTGTTTCGCTACCGCAACGACGCCGACTTCACCTTGGAATTCGTGAGTGAAGGTTGCATGAGGCTGACCGGTTATCCGGCCGCGAGCCTGCTCGACCCTCGCAAGACGCGCTTTGCCGAGCTGATCCATTCCGCGGATCGTGCGAGGTGGCAGCAGGCTAGCGCGCAGGCCCTGCAGGCGCGAGAGCGCTATGCGGTCGAATATCGCATCGTGCGCGCTGACGGGGCGATTCGCTGGGTCAGCGAGCGCGGGATGGCGCAGCTCAACCGCGACGCCGACACGGCGGTGTTTGAAGGCTTCATCGAAGATGTCACTGAACGCAAGCGCGTCGAGGAAGCCCTCGAAGAGCTCGAGCTGCGCTGTCAGAGCATGTTCGAGAACGCGCTCGAGGGCATGTTCCGCGCCAGCGCGGACGGCCAGTGGCTGAACGCCAATCGCGCGCTGGCGCGTATCTATGGTTACGACTCGCCGGAAGAACTGCTGCGCTCGATGCACGATACTTCGCGCGCGGAGCTGCGCCGGCGGCTGGAAGTCGATGGCGATGTCAATGGTTTTGAATGTCAGGCCACCAAGCAGAATGGCGAGGTGATCTGGGTCTCGATGACCGGCCGGGCGCAGACCGATGCCGACGGACGGGTCACGCACTACGAAGGCACGGTGGAGGATGTCACCGAACGACGGCGTTTCCAGGCGCACATCGAACATCAGGCCAATTTCGACGCGCTGACCGGCCTCGCCAACCGGGCGTTGCTCGACGACCGGCTGCGACAG
>DATMRM010000139.1:0-2678 GCA_035566155.1 Steroidobacteraceae bacterium
CCGGCCACTGAACGTTCACCTGCTCTTCACCGCTCAGCCTGCACTGGAGGAGTAGAACATGTCCGCTCAACCCTGTGCTCATCTGGCCGCGATCACCACGGTGAAACATGCCAAGCGCCGCGTGTGCGAGGAGTGCATCAAGACCGGCGACCGGTGGGTGCATCTGCGCACCTGTCAGGAATGCGGCGTCACGCTGTGCTGCGATAGCTCGCCCAACCGCCACGCGAGCAAGCACGCGCACGCTACCAAGCATCCCGTCATCGCTTCGGCAGAGCTCGGTGAGCGCTGGCTTTACTGCTACCCAGACCAGCAGGTGGCGGAGTATTGAGGCCTCTCGCAGGCGCTCTACAGATAAGGCGACAGCAGCCAGAGAAGGCTGTTGCGCGCACGCACAAGCCACGACTGCGCGAGCGCCTGCGGCAATGTGAACTCGGCGGACCTCGCCCGAGCCGCCAGAACGTACGCGACCAGTTGCTGGCAAGTGTCGGCGCAGTAGATTTCGACTGCGATCTCGAAGTTCAGGCGCAGACTGCGCAGATCCATGTTCGCCGATCCGATCTGCGCATAGAGCCCGTCCACGATAAGCAGCTTCGTGTGCGAAAACGGCGCGGGTTGCAGATATATCCTCACCCCTCTTGCGAGCAGTGGTGGCCACCAACGCCTCGAGGCCCAATCCACGTAGCGCAGATTGCTCCGCTCTGGCAGCACGAGGCATACCTCAACGCCGCGCAGCGCCGCGGCCTGCAGCGCCGCGGTCAGCTCAGGCTGCGGGATAAAATAGGGCGTCATCACCAGAATCTGGTGCCGTGCGACGGAGAGCGCTCCCAGTATCACGTAGAGCAGTTTGTCGTTGTCTTCGTCCGGCCCGTCGGTGATGGCTCTGCAAACCGCAGGGCCCGTCGCTTCGGGCGCGGCGGCGATCTGCAGCTCCTCCGCCGCGGCGAATTGCCAATCGATCGCGAAGGCGCGCGCGAGCTGCGCGACGATTGGACCGCGCGCTTGAAAGTGCAGATCCGCCATACGGCGGTGCGCAGCTTTACCGACCTCACGACCCCCTATATTCATGCCGCCGAGAAACCCGATCTGACCGTCGACGATCAGGAGCTTGCGGTGGTTGCGCAAGTTGATCGCCAATCTTGGCCAGGGCAGCAGCCGCGGAGCGAGGAAGCGCGCCGCGCGCACGCCGGCACGGCGCAGCAACGGCACCGCATGCGGCCAGCTATACCATTCACCCACACCGTCAATCAGCGCACGCACCTCGACGCCACGAGCCGCCGCGCACGCAAGCGCGGCGATGAATCCCCGACCCACCGGATCAGTCTCGAAGATGTAGGTCGCGAGCCATACCGACTGCCGTGCAGCGGCGATGGCTTTGAGCATCGCCGGGAAGGCGTTTTCCCCATTCTCGAGTGGCTCGATGGCATTCCCAGGAACACGGGACCACTGGGTTAGCGCATCGCCGATCCGGGTCAGTTGCGCCACTGGCTCATCAGAGGGCGCAGGCGGACACGCGTCACGCATCGTCGGGAGCCCAAAACGCAATTGCCGCGCGCGTGCGCGCACGCGGTTGATGCCGAAGAACGCGTACAGCAGCGAGCCCACCAGGGGAAACAGCCAGCAGACCACGATCCAGCCAAACGCGCTGCGTGGGTCCGACTTGGTCAGAAGCGCATGAATTGCGGCTACTGAAGCGCATCCCACGTGAAGCAGAAGCAGAAGCAGCGCGCCGGTAAGGAGGTGGGACGCGGCTATCACAAGCGTTTAATCGGCATGAACTCAGTCCCTGCAGGCGCTCACCGGCGAACTTTGGCGCCCTTGATCATTGGAATAGGTCTTGGGGCAGCGCGCGAGCGAGTCACCGTAACCCATCACTCGATTCTCGTTCAAGAATCAGCGGTAACGGAGACAGCGATTACACCGCTGCCTGCAAAGGCGGCAATCGCTATCACACCTTTCGTCGACTCGGGCGGGCGCGTTGGGCCAAGAAACTCTGAGCGCGGCTCGCGCGCGATCCTCACCTTTCAAGGGCGATTCGACTCGTACTGCCTCATGGGAATGGTGCCCGCACGACCCTCTTCATCGCGTTAGCCCAGCCAGTGGCCAAAGAAGTTGAAGGTCCGGTCCCACGCCTGTTGCGACCAGACGGGGTCGTATTGGGTGGCTGGGATCCGTCCTGGCCCAACGGCCGTCTCGTTCGCGAAGGCATGGTGTGCGAGGTAGCGATGGAAATCAAAGTCCACTGCCGCCTCACGCAGCTTCTTCTCCAGCAGATCGATCGTGGCGATCGGGAAGAACTGATCCTGCGTGGCCCAGTGCGCCTGTAGCGGCGCTTTGATCTTGGTGGCGTCGATGTACTCCAGCGGCGGGCAGCCGTACCAGACCACGGCGGCATCGATCTCCGGGGCCATGCAAAGAGCCAGGAGCGTCAAGGCGCCTCCCATGCAAAAGCCCGTGACGCCCACCGTGCCGCTGCGCTTCTTGAGGAACTGCACCGCGCCACGTACATCCTGTGACGCGGCATCGCCAAAGTTAAGACCCGTCATCAGGTGGTGCGCCTCCTCGGCTTCGGCCGTGGACTTGCCGCGGAATAGGTCCGGGACGAGAGCGATGTAACCTGCGCTGGCCAGTCGCTCGGCAACGCCGCGGATTTGTCCGTTGACCCCCCACCACTCCTGGAT
>DATMRM010000140.1:0-7629 GCA_035566155.1 Steroidobacteraceae bacterium
GCCGGCGACCGGTACCGGTGCCCGCAGCGGCAACGTCGAACGATCGGCCAGCGCCGCCTCCGGCACGACCGCTCCCCCCGCGCGCGCCTCATCGGCCGCTCCCAGCAGCACCGGCGGCGGTGGCAGCCCCTACACGGTTCGTAACGGCGACACGCTCTCCGCCGTGGCCGCGCAAAACTATCCCGGCAGCGACCGCGCCGCACGTGAGCGCCAGCTGGTAGCGATCTACCGCGCCAATCCGAATGCCTTCGAAGGCAACATGAACCTGCTGCGGGCGGGCAGCAAACTGCAGCTGCCCGGAGATGCCGAGCTGCAGGAGATCAGCCCCGGTGAAGCGTCGGCGGAAGTGCGCAAGCAATACCAGAGCTGGAGCGGTGCGCGGGCCGCGGCACCGTCCGGGTCATCCGGACAGCTGCATCTGGTGCCTCCGCAGGAATCGGCCGCTGCGCCCAGCAACGCGCCGTCGAGCCCCTCGGCCACAGCGCCTGCTTCCAATGCCCCCTCGGGCGCCGCCTCGACGGCGGCCAACCAGGCATTGCAGTCGCGCGTTCAGCAGCTGGAATCACAGCTGGCGGACTCTCAGCGCGCGCTTCAGGCGCGCAACGATGAGCTGGCGCAACTGCAGGCGCAGGTGCGCGCCCAGGCACAAGCCAACAAGGCCGCGCCGCCTGCTCCGGCGCCGGTGACGCCTCCGGCGCCAACTGCGACGCCGAAGGCTGCCGCGCCGCCTGTACAGCCGGCACCTGCCCCGGCACCCGTCGCCGTTCCGGCGCCGAGCGCCGAAACGCCCCCGGCAGCGCAGCCCGCGCCGGAGCCAGCCCCGGAGGCGGCAAAGCCGAAGCCGGCCGTGGCTGCGAAGGCGCCACCGGCGGGCACCTCGTTCCTCGATCTGATCGAGGAGTACTGGTACGTACCGGTTGCCCTGATTCTGATTGTGCTCGTGCTGCTGGTGTTGCGCTTTGTACGCGCCCGGCAGGAGGACGAGTTCGACCGTTCACTCGGACGCTTGCATCCGGCCTTCGAAGGCACCGCCACCTCCTCGGCATTGCGGCCGGTGGACACGATGCCGGTGCGCACACTGCCGGCCTCGGCCGGGGAGCAGTCTTATCGGGTTGAAGAATCTGGCGCCCACGAGCAGCCGACAGCGGTCCTGCACGATCGCACCACGGAAGGCCCGGCGGTCACGACCGGCGAACATGTCGTCATCGAGGACACCGTTACCGGCGAGCATCCGGTGGCCCTGGATCAGGGTGATCCGCTCGCGGAAGCCGATTTCCACATGGCCTACGGCCTGTACGATCAGGCGGCCGACCTGGTGCAGATCGCCATTAACCGCGAACCCAATCGGCGCGACCTCAGACTGAAGCTGCTCGAAGTCTTCTTCGTCTGGGGCAACAAAGAGCGCTTCCTGCAGACCGCGCGCGAGCTGGCCGGCACGCGCGATCAGGCGCTCCCGGGCGAGTGGGAGAAAGTCGTGATCATGGGCCGGCAGATTGCGCCCGAGGATGCGCTGTTCTCCAGCGCTGGCGCCCTGTCGGGCGCGGCCAGCGGCGGAGTCGATCTCAATCTCGAGGGCGGCCAGAACCGCGTGGATTTCGATCTGCTCGGTGAGCCCACCGCCAGTCCTGAGGCTGCGGCAAATGGGGTCGGGCTCGATCTGGATCTCGGAGCGGCGCTCGGCGACACGCCCGCCGCGGCGGAATCCGACAAGCTCGGCGACAGTGGCGTGGACTTCGTACTGGATGATCCCGAGCGCGGCAACGATGCCACCGGCAGCACGCGTGAAATGCCTGAGGCACCACCGCGTCCCGGCAGCGGTGCCACGGCCACCATGCAGGTCATCAATACCGGCACCGCGCCATCGGATGCGCCCACGGTCGAACAGCCGCAGCTGCGCGGCGGAGAGAATGCGACCATCCGCGAGAAGATCGATGCGGCGGCACGCGGTGGCGTGACGGCCGATCAGACCGCGGAGCTGGCACTGGATGATCTGGGACTGGATCTCGGAGCGCTCGAAGGCAGCAGCGACGAAACCATTCTGCAGGGCGGGCCGGATGCACCCACGATGCTGGCGGGAATGGACGAGGAGACCCGTCGTCTGCTTTCCAGCGCGGAACAGGAAGATCAGGATCGCACTCAGATCACGCCCGCTCCGCCCAGTACCAGCGAGAGCGGCACCTGGCTGTTCACCGATGCCGACCTGACCGATCTGGTGCCCGAGGAGGATCGCAAACGCTTGAGTGGCGATGAGGCCGCGCCGACTCAGGTCGTCACGCAGATCACGCAGCCACCGCCGCATGTGGATCCGAGTGCGACCGGCCGGATGCAGACCCTCAATGCGAGCGGACTGGATCTGGATCTGGGCAATCTGGGCGAGAACAAATCCGCCAATGGCATCGATCTGGATGTCGGCTCGCCGGCCGTGGGCGAGGGTACCTTTGTTCAGACGCAGAAAATTGCGCAGGCCGATGTACCGCTGCCGGAACTCGAGCCCGCGACGATGAGTGAGGTTGGAACCAAGCTCGATCTGGCACGCGCGTATATGGACATGGGCGATCCGGAAGGTGCGCGCAGCATCCTGGCCGAAGTGCTCGCCGAAGGCTCGGTGTCGCAGAAGCAGGAAGCGCGGCGTCTGATGGACACGCTGCCTGGTTAAACCCGCGCTGTTGACACCCAGTGCCTCGTGCGACGCACGACCGATGTATCGCGCCCTGGACGCGTCGCGGTTGGCGTCGAGTACGAGGGGGGTGCCTACAGCGGCTGGCAGCAGCAGCGTACCGCCAACAGCATCGCGGCGACGCTCGAACGCGCCCTGAGTTCGATCGCTGACGAGCCTGTTGAAGTCATCTGCGCAGGGCGAACCGATGCCGGCGTGCACGCGCGCGAGCAGGTGGCGCATTTCGATACCCACGCCACGCGTAGCAGGATCGCATGGCTTCTCGGCACCAACACCGAACTGCCAGCCGACGTGAGCCTGCGCTGGGTTCATGCGGTGCCGGATCACTTTCATGCGCGCTACAGCGCGCTGTCGCGTACCTATCGCTACCTGATCCTGAATCAGGCCGCGCGTTCGGCGCTGCTTGCCGGACGGGCGTTGCTGGTACACCAGCCGCTCGATGTCGAGGCGATGCAGGCGGGCGCGCAGTGGCTCGTCGGCGAGCATGACTTCAGCGCCTTTCGTTCCTCCGAATGCCAGTCGCATTCGCCGATACGGCTGCTGCAATCCCTGCGTGTTCGGCGCAACGGCCCATGGGTCGCGATCGACGTGACCGGCAACGCGTTCCTGCATCACATGGTGCGGAACATCGCCGGCCTGCTGCTGCTGATCGGGCAGGGGCGCTCACCGCCGGAGAGGGCACGCGAGCAGCTCGAGTCGCGGCAGCGCAGCACCGGGGCGGCGACCGCCGCGGCCCATGGTTTGTACCTCTGGCATGTGCAATATCCCCCTCAGTTCGGGCTGCCGACGGATTCAGCTATGATCGACGCTGCGATTCCCGGCTGGCCGTCTGCAGTGCCATAGGGTTGAAAAGCCAATGTCGTGGTTTGAAAAGATCGTTCCTTCGAAGATCAGGACCGAGCGCCGCTCGCGTTCGGTGCCTGAAGGCCTGTGGATCAAGTGTCCGGCCTGCGACGCGGTGCTCTATCGCGCCGAGCTGGAACGCAATCTGAACGTCTGCCCCAAGTGCAGCAATCACATGCGCATCGGCGCGCGCGAGCGGCTCCGGGCGCTGCTCGATCCGGAACCGCTGGTGGAAATCGGCGCCGACGTGATGCCGGAGGATCCGCTCAAGTTCAAGGACAGCAAACGCTACAAGGACCGCCTGGCGCAGGCCCAGAAGACCACCCGCGAGAATGATGCGCTGATCGCGCTCGAGGGGAGTCTGCACGGCGAAGCGCTGGTGGCCTGTGCCTTCGAATTCAACTTTCTCGGCGGCTCGATGGGATCGGTGGTCGGTGAGCGCTTCAAGCGCTCCGTCGATCGTGCGATTGCGCGACGCTGTCCGCTGGTGTGCTTCACCGCCACCGGCGGGGCCCGTATGCAGGAAGCCCTGCTGTCGCTGATGCAGATGGCGAAAACCTCCGCCGCGCTGGCGCGACTGGCGCGTGAGCGCTTGCCGTTCGTCTCGGTGATGACCGATCCGACGACCGGCGGTGTGTCGGCAAGTCTGGCGATGCTGGGGGATCTCAATATTGCCGAGCCGCACGCGCTGATCGGCTTCGCCGGCCCCCGCGTCATTCAGCAGACCGTGCGTGAGACACTGCCTGAGGGCTTTCAGCGCAGCGAGTTCCTGCTCGAGCACGGCGGACTGGACCTCATCGTCGACCGGCGCGACATGCGCGATCGGTTGGCGCAACTTCTTCGGCTGCTGCAGAAACGACCGCCATTGCAAGCCGCTTGAGATCGCTGGCCGACTGGCTGAGCTTTCAGCAGCGAGCGCATCCGCGCGCGGTGGATCTCTCCCTGGAACGCGTCTGCTCAGTCGCCGCGCGACTGGGACTGCTGCAGCGTCAGGCCCTGCTGGCGACGGTTGCAGGCACAAACGGCAAAGGCTCCGTCGCCACCACGCTGGCGTGCTTGCTGCAATCCTGTGGCCAGCGCGTCGGCCTATTCACCTCGCCGCATCTGGTGCGCTACAACGAACGCATCCGCATCGACGGCGAGGCTGCATCCGACAGCGATCTGGTCAGCGCCTTCGAGCACATTGAATCCGCGCGCGGTGAGGTCACGCTGACGTTCTTCGAGTACAACGCGCTGGCGGCACTGGAGCTGTTTCGCCGCGCGCGGGTTGAGGCGATGGTGCTCGAAGTGGGTCTGGGCGGCCGGTTGGATGCGACCAACCTGCTCAGCGCCGATGTCGCGGTCGTATGCTCGATCGGCTTCGATCATCGTGACTGGCTGGGCAATACCCTGGAGCAGATCGGCGCCGAGAAGGCAGGCATTTTTCGCCCGGGCCAGAAGGTGGTGCTCGGCAGCCCCGAGATGCCACAGAGCGTGTGGCAGGCAGCGAGCGCCCTTGGTTGCGCGGTGTGGACCGCCGAACGCGAGTTCAGCTGGTCGCTGCAGCCTTCGCCCGACGCGCCACCGGCGTGGAACTACCACAGCGCGCGCTGTGAGCTGTCAGCGCTTCCCGCACCGGCGCTTGCGGGCCACATTCAATATCGAAACGCGGCCAGTGCGCTGACCGCGCTGCAGCTGCTCGATGTGCCGCACCGCTGCGAGCGCAGCCGCGTGATCGCAGGACTTGAACGCGTCCTGCTGCCCGGGCGTTTCCAAATCGTCCCCGGCGAGGTCGAATGGATTCTGGATGTGGCACACAACGAACCGGCGGCACAGGTGCTTGCACAATCGCTGCGCGAACGCGGCGCCGCGGGCAGGACCTGGGCGGTATTCGGCACGCTCAACGACAAGGACAGCGCAGCGATCGCTTTGACGCTGGACGCGCAGATGGATCACTGGGTGCTGGCGGGCATTGACGATCCGCGCGGACTGAGCGCACAGGCGCTGCGTGAGCGCTTGTCGTCGCTGCGCGCCGAGGTGGAACTTGCGGACGATGTGATCAGTGCCTGTGAGCGCGTGCGCGCACGTGCCCACGCGGGGGACCGCGTGGTGGTGCTCGGATCATTTCATGTGGTCGGTCCGGCGCTCGCGTGGCTTGGGCTATACTGAAACCAACACAGGTATGGAAACCCGGCTGAAACAGCGACTCACTGGCGCGGCGATCATAGTCGCGCTGATCGTGGCACTGGTTCCTGAAATGTTTCGCGGTCAGGCCGGCGCGCCGCCCGCGAACACTGCCAGCAGCAGCAGCGGTGAGGGACCACCGGTACGCACCTATACGATCGATCTATCCAACAATCCGAAGAACGGTCCGCTGCAATCGGCCAATGAAGCCCCGCCCGCATCCGCACCGGCCGCGTCCGGATCGAGCTCGCCCGCGGCACCGGTGGAGTCACCACCGGCTCCAGCCCCGGCTGCCGCGGTGGCAGCACCCAGGGCCGCGCCCTCATCGACGCCGCCACCGTCGCCGCCACCGTCGCACGGCAGCGCGCCTGCGCCACCCCATGCCACACGGGCAGCCCCGCCGGTGAGCTCGCCGGCAGCGGCGCCGGCCAGGACCGCCACCGCCCCCACGGGCAACTGGAGCGTACAGCTGGGACTGTTCTCCAAGCGTGAAAACGCCGAGCGCATGATCAGCGAGGCCAAGACCAAGGGCTTCAATCCCGCGATTGCGGGCCCTGACGCCAAGGGCCAGTTTCATGTTCACGTAACGGGTTTGACAGATCGCGTCGCGGCCCAGGCTATGGCGCAGAAACTGAAAGGCGAAGGCCTGCCGGCGGCGGTGGTTGCCCCGTAGTGCGAACCAGCGCCTACAGCTTAGGATGGGTTGATGTTTAGAATTCGCGCACCCACTGGGTCAGGTGTGTCAGCATGAATTGGTTCGACTATTTGCTGATCGTCGTGATGGTGTTGTCGCTCATCGCCGGGCTGATGCGTGGCCTGCTGCGCGAGGCGATCGGGCTGATCACATGGGTGGTCGCAATCTGGATTGCATTTCACTACGCCGCGCAGCTTGAACCCTACCTCGGCGGCCTGCTTGCCAATGATTCGCTCAGACCCTGGATCGCACGTTCGCTGATTTTTCTGGTGGTGCTGCTGATCGGAACCACGCTGGCGGCGGTGATTTCACACTTCATCCGTGTGTCGATGTTTGCCGGCATGGACCGCCTGTGGGGTGCGCTGTTTGGCATCGTGCGCGGCATGGTGGTGATCGGAGCGATCCTCATCCTGTGCCACGGCACGCGGCTGCAGACAGAAACCTGGTATCGCGCCTCGGTGCTGGCGCCGTATGGTGAGCATGTCGCGAATATCCTGCGGGCTTTGGTCGGGGAGCGTAAAATCACAGTTGAGCCTTCTGTCAGCAGCGCCAGCTAGTTATCGAGGTACTCAACCCCAACATGTGCGGCATCGTCGGTATCGTCGGTACCAGTCCCGTCAATCAGCGCCTCTATGACGCGCTAACCGTACTTCAACATCGAGGTCAGGACGCCGCCGGCATCATGACCGCTCACGAGGGGCGGCTGTGTTCACGCAAGGGCCCCGGTTTGGTGCGCGACGTGTTCGAGCAGCATCACATGCTGGAACTGCAGGGCAACGTAGGTATCGGGCATGTGCGCTACCCGACCGCAGGCTGTGACAGTGCCTCGGAAGCGCAACCCTTCTACGTCAACGCGCCGTATGGCATCTGTCTCGCTCACAACGGCAACCTGACCAACGCCGTTGAACTGGCCGAAGTGATGATTCGCGAGGATCGGCGTCATCTGAACACCGAATCCGACTCGGAAGTGCTGCTCAACATCTTTGCCTCCGAGCTGCAACGCGTCGGCACCCCGCGTGTGACGCCGGCTGACATCTTTGCCGCGGCCAGCGCGGTCTATCGACGCTGCCGCGGCGGCTACGCGGTGGTGGCGATGGTGATCGGGCACGGCATTCTCGGGTTTCGCGATCCCAACGGGATCCGGCCGCTGGTGCTGGGCTCACGCCGTACCGCGCGGGGTACCGAGTACATGCTGGCCTCCGAGAGCGTGGCGCTGGCCATGCTGTCGTTCGAACTGGTGCGCGACGTCGCG
>DATMRM010000141.1:0-4452 GCA_035566155.1 Steroidobacteraceae bacterium
GGCCAGTCTTCCATAGCGCAGCTCGATGGAGCTGTCAGAGGCGTCAGGCAACGCGTGCGTCACGCTGTTCTGGCACAGATTCCACACGATTTGATGCAGCTGGCTGCCATCGATGCGCACATGGATGTCTTCGGCTGCGAGATCGATCACTAAGCCTTTGCCCTGCAACTGCAGCGTGGCATTGAACTCGTCGCGAAAGCGCTGCGTCCATGCGGCGAGCATGACCGTCTCCGGCTTCGGCGCTTCGCGTCGCGATAGCTGCAGGATGTTGTCGATGATGGTGCTGACGCGCGTGGAATTGACCTGCACGATCTCAGTCAGGCGGCGGTCCTCGCCATTGAGTTCGGGCGACTCCGCCAACAGCTGCGCGGCGTGACTCATCGCGCCGATCGGATTGCGGATCTCGTGGGCAATGCTGGCCGACAGACGGCCCAGCGCCGCAAGCTTGGTTTGCTGTACCCGCGCGGCGATCTCGCCGGTGTCCTCCAGGAACACGATCACGGGTGCGGGCTCACTGGTCCCCAGCGGCGCGAAGTGCGGACGGATGATGCGCGCACCGTCGGCCGCGACGAAGGTACCGGCATCGACGCTCGGCACGCCTGGATCCCGACGCCAGGTCTCGAGCAGATAGAGCAGGCGCGGTGCCACTTCCCCGAGCAGTGCTCCCGGCAGTGCGACCGTGTCGCCGAGCACCTGTGCTGCGGATTCGTTAATGAGACGGATGCCGTCGGACGGATCCACGACCAGGATGCTCTCGCGCAGATGCTGCACGATGTATTGCGACAGTTGCGCCAGGTTCGCAAGATCGATTTCCTGCCGGCGCACCAGCGCTTCGCTCTCCCGCAGGCGGCTGGATACCGGCCACGCGAGCAGCGATACCAGGAACAGCACGGCGCCGAGGATTCCGGCCAACAGGTAGTCGTTCGTCTGCGCGTGGCCGATGGTCACCGCCAGGATCTGCTGCGTCAGCAGACCGAGCGCCGCCATCGATGCGACGCCGAGCGTCGCACGTCCCTCCGCCAGCAGTGACATGGCACCCACCGGTATCACCAGCAGGATCCCAAGGCCGCTGGAGACTCCACCGCTGTAATAGAGAAGCCAGCAGATCGCGGCCGTGTCCAGCACGATATTGACGACCACCAGCACACGGCGGCTAGGCCAGTGGCCACGTCCGCCGAAGGCCACCAATGCGCCCAGCAGCCAGTAGACCGCGCAGATCAGCACGAACAACTGTGGATTGTTCATGCCGACGCTCGGTGACTGACGTGTTGCCCACTGCAGCGTCAGCAACATCGGCGGCAGCAGCAGTCGGTAAATGTTCGCGAGCGCGACGACGCGCCAGGACAGATCGAGCGCGGAGTTGGAAGTGACTGGCTGCACCTGGGCGCGTGCGGCAGCCATCGCCGCACCTACCGGGGAGGAGTTCGATGCGTCGGATTGCAACATGCTGCAGCGCAGTAAGCTATTGAAACTGTCCCTGAAACGCGCACTCTAAGCATTCAGGTCGGGTTAACAAGGGAGCTGTCAACCTTTTGGAAAATAGGTCGTTTCATCCAGCATATGATTACACCATACATGTTGAATCAATTACTTAAACCACGTACCTGGATGGCAGTGGCCCTGGGCGGGGTCCTCGCAGCCTGCGCGACCCCTCCGCCGCGGCGCGTGGCAGTGGCACCCCCGCCGCCCACCCCGATGCAGATCGTGGTCTATCCGGCGAAGGGGCAAAGCGCTGAGCAGCTCGACCGTGACCGCTACGAATGCCATGTGTGGGCCGTGCAGCAGTCCGGTTTTGATCCGAGCCAGTCAGGCCTGCCGCCAGGCCAGCGCGTCGTGGTCGAGCCCGCGAACCCGCCGGGCAGTGGAACGGCGATCGGCGCGATCGCCGGTGCCATTCTGGGGGCTGCGATTGCCGGTCCGAGACAGGCCGGAGCAGGACTGGTGTTCGGTGGTATCACCGGTGCTGCGGTGGGAGCCACCAGCGATGCGAACGCACAGGCCCAGGCGAACTATGAGCAACATCGACTGGATGCCGGCTACAACGCGGCTGCCGCGCAGAATGCGCAGCGCGCCTCGAACTATCGACGTGCCATCAGTGCCTGTCTGGATGCCCGCGGCTACACGACCGCTTGATTTCGCGCACCCATTTTCCGAGGATCGCAAGATCGAAAGGACGATCGAATCTATGAACCACGCAACGAAACACGGCACTTTCCTGGGCATTGCGCTGCTCGCGCTGGGTCTGGCGCTGGGCGCCTCCGCCGGCTTCGCCGACGAGCATCACCCCGAACGCTCTGAGCACTTCGAGCGCGCCCCGCCGGTACGTGGGCAGGTGTTCGACAACCGTTACAACCATGGGCACTACTACCCGGGACACGGTGCGGTGGTGCACGAGTTGCCGACTGGCTATCACCCGTATTTCTTTCACGGTGAGCACTACTATTTTGCCGGCGGCGTCTGGTATCACCCGGGCCCATTCGGCTTCGTCGTGGTTGGCCCGCCACTGGGTCTGTTCGTGGCGACCTTGCCCGCGTTCTATACCACCGTGTGGTTTGGCGGCGTGCCGTATTACTACGCCAACGAAGCCTATTACCAGTGGGATGCGGGGCAGAACGGCTATGTGGTCGTGAACGCGCCGCCGGGTGCGGATCAGCCGGGAGCACCGCCAGCCGGTCCGGCGCCGGCGCCCGCCGACAATGTCTACATCTATCCCAGGAACGGTCAGAGCTCCGATCAGCAGGCCGCCGATCGCTTCGAGTGCCATGACTGGGCGAAGAATCAGACCGGTTTCGATCCCACACAGTCCGGCGGCGGCGTTCCTCCCGCTGAGATCAACTCAAGGCGCGAGCAGTACCAGCGCGCGATGGGTGCTTGCCTCGAGGCGCGCGGCTACAGCGTGAAGTAAGCGGCAACGCCCGCAATCCCTGCGGTGTCGCCAGCGCGCGCCGGGCGGACGCTGGCGGCGGGCTCTGCTTTCCGCGACAATCCCCAGCCCTTTTGGACGATCGGATTGCCGCGGATGAACCTGCACGAATACCAATCGAAAAAAATCCTTGCCGGCTATGGCGTACCGGTTCCGAAAGGGCGCGTGGCCGACAGCGCGGATGAGGCGGTAGAAGCTGCCAAGGCGCTCGGCGGCGGCGTCTGGGTCGTCAAGGCACAGGTGCATGCCGGTGGGCGTGGCAAAGCCGGCGGCGTGAAACTGGCGCGCGATCTGGAACAGGTGCGCGCGGCGGCGGCCGGCATGATCGGCCAACGGCTGGTGACCAAGCAGACCGGTGCTGCGGGTCTGCCGATCGAACGGGTCTATGTGGAGTGCGGCTCGGAGATCGCGCGCGAGCTGTACCTGAGTCTGACGCTCAATCGGGAGCGCGGACGCATCGCGGTCGTGGCGTCGGCCGCAGGTGGAATGGACATTGAGACGGTGGCGCACGACACGCCGGAGAAGATTCTGTCGGCGACCGTGCATCCGGCGGCCGGACTGCAACCCTACCAATGTCGTCAACTGGGCTTCGCGCTCGACCTCAAGGCGAAACAGCTTGATCAGTTCCAGTCGCTGGTAACGGCACTCTACCGGCTGTACCTCGAACGCGACGCGAGCCTGATCGAGATCAATCCGCTGATCGTGACCAAGGGTGGCGAGTTATTCGCGCTCGATGCCAAGCTGGACATCGAGGCGAACGCGCTGTTCCGGCAAAAGGAGATGGCGGCACTGCGCGATCCGGGTCAGGAGGATCCGATGGAACAGCGCGCCAGCGAGCACGATCTCAACTACGTCTCGCTCGACGGCAACATTGCCTGCATGGTCAATGGCGCCGGGCTGGCGATGGCGACCATGGATCTGATCAAACTGCACGGCGGCCAGCCGGCGAATTTTCTGGACGTCGGTGGCGGGGCGACCAGCGAGCGCGTGACTGCGGCGTTTCAGCTGATCCTGTCCAACGCCAACGTGCGTGCGATTCTGGTGAATATCTTCGGCGGCATCGTGCGATGCGATCTGATCGCCGATGGCATCATCAACGCGGTCAAGAACGTTGGTGTGACTGTGCCGGTGGTGGTGAGGCTGGAGGGTACCAATGCGCCGGCGGCTCGCGAGCTGCTCGCCAGGAGCGGTCTGGCAATCATCGCCGCGGCGGATCTGACCGATGCCGCCAGAAAGGTCGTGACCGCCGCCAAGTCCAGCAAGAAAGCCGCTTAAGTCGAAGGGACCGTATGAGCATTCTCGTCAACAAGCGCACCAAGGTGCTGTGTCAGGGCTTCACAGGCAAGCAGGGCACCTTTCATTCCGAGCAATGCCTCGCCTACGGCACCAAGCTGGTCGGCGGCGTGACTCCAGGCCGTGGCGGCGATACGCATCTGGGGCTGCCGGTGTTCGACACCATGCGCGACGCGGTCGCCTCGACCGGGGCCACTGCGAGCATGATTTACGTTCCGGCCCCCTACGCCGCCGAT
>DATMRM010000142.1:0-3349 GCA_035566155.1 Steroidobacteraceae bacterium
CTGAAAGGCTTCCTGCGCCCCGGCGCCGACCGATGCCAGCAGACTGAAGACCAGGGCGACCGCGACGAATGTCAGCAGCGAGCGGGTCGGGGTGCGGTAGCGCGGATGCAGACGCATGAACCAGGCGGGCAACAGATGATCCCACGCCGCCACCATCGGCAGGCGGCTGGTTTCGGCCACGATGACCGCGTACTGAGCGAAGGTGGCGATCGCCAAGAGCGCAATGGCGGCGCGACCCAGGTACAGACCCAGATCCAGTGTGCTAGCCGTGCCGGCACTGAAGCCTGCGGCCAGCACTTGTGGGATCGGGGCGGTCAGGTCGATCTGATCGGCCGGCGTGTACGACAGCATTGAACCTGACATGCAGATGTAGATCGCCGCGATCAGGGGTGCGGCAATCCAGGCCGAGCGCAGCACGCTGCGCGCCGCATCGCGCGTCTCACCGGCAAACACGGCGACCTGCTCGAGGCCACTGAGGCCGTAGAATGACAGTTTGCTGAAGAGATTCAGCGTCAGCAGCGTCACCGCCGGGAAGGCCAGTGAGAACGGCCTTTGTGGCGCATGATGCGGATGGGCCGCCGAGGCGTGCGGATGATAGAGGATCAATAGCAGCAGCAGCGCCGTCACCAGCAACGTGACCGCCGTGCCCAAATGCGCCACCCAGCGGGCGATGCCCAGTCCCGGGACATTGAGCAGCAGAATGGCCGCGAACAGCACGAGATTGAGGCCGGCGATGACCCAGTTGTTTTCGGCGACCCAGGCGCCGCTGGGACCCATCGAATAACCGATCGCGGCCGCGATGGTGATGCCTAAGGTGGATACCACGGTGATCGACCAGACGAAGAGGCTCCAGGCGCTCAGGAAACCGGCGAACGGTCCGAGTGCATGCCGCGTCCACTGATAGACGCCGCCTTCGAGAGGCCAGAGCTTGACGCAGTAGCCCACCACTGCCGCGACCGGCAGGAACAGCAACAGCGTGCCGGCCAGCCACAGCATGACGTGGCCCGAGCCTTCACGCGCGGCAGTGCCAGCCCAGGTCAGGCCGACGCACATCAGCACCTGCATCGGCACCAGATCGCGGAATCCGAGTTCTCTGCGCAGCCCGTGGCGGTCGGGTTGCTCGTTGCTGTTCATCGCGCGACCGGCCCCTGCGTCACGCGCACCAGATCATCGGGGCGCACCCACTTGCTGAATGCGTCCTGCACCTCGGCCGGCTTCAGCGCGATGTAGCGTCGCGCCGCCAACGTCGGTTCATCCAGCGGCAGGCTGTCGTCGCGCCGCTGCAGGAAGCCGTGCGCGATTTCATCGATGCTGGATTCATCGAGTGGGATCTGCCGCAGCAGCAGCGCCTTGACGCGTGTCAGCTCGTCTTCGCCCACCGGTTGGGACTGCATCGCCCTCAGGTCGCGCACCACGAGCTGCTGTGCCTTGCTGACATTCTGTGGATCGCAGGCGTAATTCACGAAATAGACGCTGCGGGTGCGGCCGGCCTGAAGTTCCGACTCGACGCTGTAGACCAATCCCGCGTTCTTGCGCAGGTCGATGCTCAGACGGGTCGAATAGAAGCCGCCACCGAGTACCGCGCTGCCCAGCTCGAATGCGTAGTAGTCCGGGTCGCGGCGCGTCAAGGCGGTGGTCTGCGCCAGCAGTACTTCATCCTGCACGCGGCTGTCATCGGGCACCGCGAGCTGCGAGCCCCGGTTCGGCGGAACCGCCGGCAGATCGATCGCCGGTGTCGGACCGGTCGCGCTCCAGGCGCCAAAGTATCGGCTGATGGTTGCCAGCGCCTGTTGCGGGCTGACCTTGCCGATCACGACGATCGATGTCAGATCCGGACGAAAGGTGCTGCGCCGGTAGTTGCGCAGGTCGTCGAGTTTGATCGAGGCGACGCTCTGTGGGGTGGCTTCCTGCAGGGTGGGATCGCTCGCCGGGAACAGCGCGCGACGTACGCCGAGCTGCGCCAGGTGGGCCGGACTGTGATTGCGGGCTGCGACCAGCCGCGAGAATTGTGGGCGCAGGGCTTCGAGTGCATCCGCAGGAAGGGCCGGATGCAGCTCGTTGGCGGCCAGCAGCTCCGCGGCGCGCTCGAAGTTGGCACTGAGGGTCTGAATTGAAAAGTCAGTGCCGGCATTTTCGCGGGCGCCGATGGCATCGAGCGCTTGTTCGAACGCGACGCGATCGAGCTGTTCGGTGCCATAGGGCAACATCGCATCCAGCAGCTGCGCGATACCCTGCTGTCCGGGCGGCGCCTGGATCTCGGGGCGATTGCGAATGTGTCCATAGATGCTGACCGTGTCGCTGACCTCCTCGGGCTGCACGATCAGGGTCAGGCCATTCGGCAGCGTCGTGACGATGGGGTGCGTGCTGAGATCCGGCAGGGTCAGGCGCGTGAGTGCCGCCTGTGCCCAGTCGGGCAACGGGGTGGGTTTGGCTTCGCCGAGCGCGATGTTCTCCGGTCCGCCGAAACTGCCGCCGGAGGCTTTGGGTTGTCCGGAGCCATGCGGGATCATCACGGCACTGACCGCATGATCGAGGTCCAGGTATTGACGTGCCACGCGATTGACGTCCGCGACCGTGACTTTCTCGATGCGGCTGAGGTCCTCTTGCGGTGAGTTCAGGCCATAGAGCGCCACCGCCTCGGACCATACCGAGGCGGCGCCCGCGATCGAGTTCTTCTGGAACTCGGTTTCGCTGCGTTCCTGCAGCTTGGCGGCCGCGACCAGTTCGCTCGGCACACCGTCGGTGACGACGCGCTGCAGGATCGCGCGCACCTGGTTTTCCAGCGCCGCAGGGTCGCTGCCAGCGGGAAACGAGACGGTCGCATAGGCGAGCCCGGCGTGCGGCAGCGGATCGAGCACAAACTCGGCATCGAGGGCTTTGCCGTCAGCGACCAGATCATAGAGCGGGAAGCGATGACTGCTCAGCACATCGCTCAACACCTCGAGCGCCGGAAAGTCCGGACTGTCCAGGCCCGGTGTGCGCATGGCAATCATCTGAGTGCCTTCCGGGCGGTCGGTGTCGACGCGGAAGTGCTGGGCTTTGACCGGCTGCAGCTTCCAGGTAGGACGCGCCGGCAAGCTCTTCGATTTGATGTCGGAGAACAGTGAGCGCACGGTGCGCATCGTGGGTTCGAGCGGTAGATCACCGACCACGATCAGAATGGCATTGTTCGGTGCGTACCAGGTATCGTGAAAGCTCTTCAGCGCAGCGGCCGTGGTCTTCTCGAAGGAGGGCCGTGTGCCAAGCGCATCGTGTTCGTACGGAGTACCTGCGAACATGATCCGGCGCAGCTTCGCGTACAGCGTGTAGGCGGGATTGGACAGATCCTGCGCGACCTCCTGTTCGATCG
>DATMRM010000143.1:0-2259 GCA_035566155.1 Steroidobacteraceae bacterium
TGCTGTCGGGTTCGGGGAAGGACGAGCGCTGGGACACGCTGATCCTGGGCGATGTGCACACGCCCTTGGTGCAGGAGCTGCCGGGCGGCGGCCACGAAATCATCTTCACCTACGTGCTGGGCCCCAAGGAGTACGTGCTGGCGGTGCGCGACTACACCGTCGGCAGCCCGGTGAACCTGCAACCTCTGCTCGCCAAGGATGGCATCACCTGCACCCGCCACGAGGCGGACGGATTGGGAGGGCTCGCGGTGGCCTGGATCAACAAGCTGCGTTCGGCGGGACAGGTGCACGACCAGCTGATCGCCCGGCCGTTCGGCTGGAACTTTCTGAACGGCGCCTGCACCGGGCTGGCGATCGGCGGTGTGCTGTATCGCCCCGGCGGCATGGTGGAGCGCGTCGCCTGCGATGATAAAAAACTGGCCGCGACCTACCGCCCGATGGGCGAGCTCGCGGTCTGGCGCCGGGCGGCGCATCTGTTCGAGGGCAAGCGGCCCGATCTGCAGGCGCTGATCGCCTGCGCGTTCGGCGCGCCGTTGATCTCGCTCACCGGCGACGTGCGCGGCATGACCCTGAATTTCTGGTCAGCCGGGTCCGGCATCGGCAAGAGCACCGCGATCAAGATCGGCCAGAGCGTGTGGGGCAACTACACCGCGATGCAGAGCATGCGCGATACGCCCAACAGTGTGATGCGCTCGCTCGCGGGACCCAGGGTTTTGATCCGCTACTGGGACGAATTCCGGATCACCCGCGACCGCCAGGGCGAGTTCGTCGAGCTTGTCTATACACTGCCGCAGGGCAAGGAACGCATGCGGCTGATGGCGGACATCACCATCCGCGAGACCGGCGAGTGGGACACCATGCTGGCGATGACTTCCAATAAGTCCCACGCCGACGTGCTCTTGCTGGACAACGACGGCACCGATTCCGGGCTGCTCAGGTTGCTCGAGATCGAGATGGACAAGCAGATGATGCCGTTCGACGCGGCCGCCGGGCCGCTGATCAAGGCCACCGAGACCAATTACGGCCACGCCGGAAGAATATACGCCGCCTATCTCGGCGCCCAGGTGGACGCGGTGCGCCTGCAGCTGGCCGCCGTGAGCGAGACCCTGGGCAGAGACCTGAACCTGCAGCAGGACGAGCGCTACTACGCCGCGGCGATCGCGACGATCGTGGTGGGCGCCACCATCGCGTGCCACCTGGACCTGTTCGCCTTCGACGTGCACGCGATCTATGACGTGCTGAAGCGCGCGGTGATCGCCTCGCGCAGCGCCCGCCAGGTGCGCACCGTGGTCACCGGCGCCGGGCGCTACGAGCTCGGGCCGATCATGGCGCAGTTCATCAACGCGATGGGGGATCACCTGATCCGCACCGACGTGCTGGCCACCGCCGGCAGCGGCAAGGTCACCCCGATCGTCACGCCCAAGTCCTCCAGCATCATCAAGGCGCAGATCGCCGAGAAGGCCGGGATGATCCGCTTACACAGAGAGGAGTTCTTTCGCTGGCTGGCGGTGCGCAACCTGCCCTCGGCGCCGGTGCTCGATCAGATGGGCCAGGACTGGAACGCGCGCCAGAAGCGCGCCGCGCTGGCCGGCGGCACCAGCTACGCCACCGGGCAGCTCTGGGTGGTGGACGTGCCCCGGGGCGACCCGGAGCTCGAAGCCTATTTCGACACCGGGGGCAGACCATGAACGACATGATGTTTACGCCGGGCGTAAACTTCCGGCTGGACGCCGAACGCAAGCAGCGGGCTTATGCCGAACAACGCAGGATCCATACCGACACGCAGTTGCGCGCGTTCATGGCCTGGCAGGCCGAGGTCACGGCGGTGCGGCGGCGCCTATTTGGGCTGATTGCGGCACGTTCGCGAACGCGCCCGCCTGCCCCAGAGTGCGTGCCGCTTTCGCTGGCAGCTTGAGCCCGAACGGTTCCCGCGCCTGCTTGCGCCGGCTCGCCTCGTCGCGCAGCAGCTGGTCGACGGTGATCGCCATGCCGCGATGCATGGGATCGGCGTTGAACTGATTGATCTCGCTCTGGATCGCGTGACGGTCGATCGGCGTGGCGGCCAGGTAGCGGTTCACCAGGGAACTCCGCGCGCTCTGGGCTTCCTCGCGCGCCTCGAGCGCCGCGTTGCGCCCCTCGCGGAACTCGGTGACGACGCTCGGCTGGAAGCCCAGCGCCTGGGCGGCGACGCCACCGGTGCCGATCGCCTCAGGCGGAAGGATGGTTTTGCCGGTGCTGTCGGTGACGCCCTGCTGCGAG
>DATMRM010000144.1:0-6752 GCA_035566155.1 Steroidobacteraceae bacterium
CTCCAGGACATGAGCAGCGCAGAAAAGGGCTGCAGGGCGGCGAAACGCGAGCGCGAGCGCCGGGCGGCGTGCGCGAATACTGTCAGGCGCCCGTGATCGCGCGCGAACACCTCGACGATGAGGCTGCTGTCGCGAAACGGCCGCTGATGCAGCACGAAAGCGCGTGCCAGCTGTACCCGATTGGCGGAGCGGCTCATTCCATTCCCAGCTCGCGCAGAGCACGCGCGTCATCGGCCCAGTCCTCGCGTACCTTCACCCACAGGATCAGATGAAAGCGCTCGCCGAACAGGTGGTTGATCTCCATGCGCGCGGCACGTCCCACGCGCTTGAGTCGCGCTCCCTCGGCGCCGATCACGATCGGCTTCTGCCCGGGGCGGTCCACCCAGATCACCGCGGAGACACTCTTGCGGCCGTCCTCTTCGGTCTGGATCTGCTCGATTTCCACCGCCACACCGTAGGGCAGTTCCTCGACCAGCTCGAGCGTCAGCTTCTCACGGATAATCTCGGCGATGCGAAAATTCGTCGAGCGATCGGTGAGCTGATCCGCGGGGAACATCGCCTGCGCTTGCGGCAGCTGCCGCACGATCACGCGCTGCAGATCATCGAGGTTGTCGGTCTTGGAGGCCGACACCGGCACGATCTCCCGAAAGGTGTGTCGCGCCGCGAGCTCCGCCAGATAGGGCAGCAGCCGTGCGCGCGGTCGAACGCGATCGACCTTGTTCACGACGGCCACCACCGCGTGCTCGGTCTGACGGATGCGTGACAGCGCCAGCTCGTCCTCGTCGGTCCACTTGAGCGCCTCGACCACGAACAGCACCAGATCAGCATCACTGACCGCTGCGGCGGCAGTTCGGTTCATCGAGCGATTGAGCGCGCGTTTGGGACCGTGATGCAGGCCGGGTGTATCGACAAATGCGATCTGTGCCTGCGGCAAATGCAGCAGTCCGATCACGCGATGACGGGTCGTTTGAGGTCGCGGCGTCACGATGCTGAGCTTGTGCCCGACCAGCGCATTGAGCAGCGTCGACTTGCCAACGTTGGGGCGACCCGCGAGTGCGACAAAGCCGCTTCGGAAATCTGTCATGAGTCGGCTTGTATCTGCTCCAGTATGCGTGCCGCGGCCACCTGTTCCGCGCGCCGACGGCTCGATCCGGTCGCACCCGCGCGCAGGGCCAAGGGTTCAACCTCGCAGGTTACGCGAAACACCTGCGCGTGCAATTCTCCTTCGACGTTATCCACGCTGTAGCGTGGCAGCGGCAACCCACGCCCCTGCAGCAGCTCCTGCAGCCGCGTCTTCGGATCCTTCAGATCCGCCGGCAGGCTCATGCCCTGCAGTGCCGGGGCCAGCAATTGCTCGATCATCGCCCCCGCCCGGGGCAGTCCGGCATCCAGGTAGAGCGCGCCGCACAGCGCCTCCAGGGCATCAGCCAGGATCGATTCGCGCCGAAAGCCGCCGGTCTTCAGTTCCCCTGGGCCCAGCGACAGCTGCTCGCCGAGCGACAGGCCGGCGGCGAGCTGCGCCAGTGACTCGCCGTTGACGACGCTGGCCCGCAGTCGGCTCAGCGCGCCCTCGTCAGCCTGGCCGAATCGCTCGTACAGGTATTGCGCGCACACCAGTCCGAGCACGGCGTCGCCGAGAAACTCGAGCCGTTCGTTGTTGGGGCCGTCCGCGCTGCGATGCGTCAACGCGGTCTCAAACAGCGTCAGATCGACCGCCTCGTACCCGAGCGCGTCGCGTAGCCAGCGACGCAGACCCTCAGCGCGCTCTTGCGGCATAACAGGCTGCGTCGACTATTGGACATCGACCTCTTTGTGAAACTCGACCAGCAGCGAGAGATTGCCGAACAGGGGCGCGGTTTCCTCATAGTCGGCAATCACCGCCCAGTGCGTGCCGTCGCGGTGAATATCGAGATCCCGAGGATCGGGTTTCTCGACGTAGCCCACCTGGAAGTGCTTGGCGAGCGCATTGCGAAGACCCTCGGCGCTGCTGGTCTCGCCTTTGTTCTCCGAGGCGACGGTATTGAGCGCCTTGACGACACTCATGTAGTTCAGGTAGATCGGGGTCAGGCGGATGGCGACAAAGATCAGAATCGCAATCGGTGCGAGCAGCAGAATCCAGCCGATGAAGGTCACGCCGCGCTGTGAATGACGCATATGCAAGACTCCCTGTAAGGATCACTCGATGCGGTGGAACATACGACTCCACTGAGGTCCGCCCGAGCGTCCCAGATCCCAATTGAACCAGATTCGCGTGGCTTTGCCGACCAAGTGGTCCTCAGGAACGAAGCCCCAGTACCGGCCATCGGAGCTGTTGTCCCGATTATCGCCGATCATCAGGTATTCCCCAGGGGGTACCAGCATCTCGTCGGCATCACCCTTGTCGAAGTCCCCCGGAGGATTGGTTTCCCGGCAGACATAATTCTGCCCGATATGCCGATTGCAGCTCGGGGTAGGCGCCGCCGCCAGATCATCCGGCGTCAGGCACCATAGGATCTGGTGCTTGTGGGTGCCGAGGATCTCGGTGGATTGGCGCATGTTGTGATAGCAGCCGTCGTCATAGCGCGGCAGGTCGGTCAGCGGAATCGGGATATCGTTGACGATCAGTTGATCGGATTTGATGCGCACCCGGTCCCCCGGCAAGCCCACCAGTCGCTTGATGTAGTTGATGGCCGGATCCGGCGGCCAGTGAAACACCACCACATCACCCCGTTTGGGCTCCCCGATCGGCACCACCTTGGTGTCCAGCACCGGCAATCGCAATCCATAGGCGAACTTGTTGACGATGATGAAATCGCCATCCAGCAGCGTCGGCATCATGGAGTCCGACGGAATGCGGAACGGCTCGAACACGAACGCGCGCACCACCAGTACGATCAGCGCGACCGGGAAAAAGCTGCGGGCCCCGTCCACGGTCACCGGCAACGGCACGCTGGCCGCGTCCACCCCGCGCGCCTGGGCCGCGCGCGCGCGCATCGGCGCAAGCAGCAGGCTGTCCAGCAGCCACACGAGACCGGTGGCGGCCACCACGATGACCAGAATGAGGCTGAAATCCAGTCGCTCGGACATCAGCAGGCGCAGTACCGCGCCGACGCATCCGATCGGCAGCAGGAAGTGCACGGCGCTCATGAACGAGCTCTTGCTGGCGTCGGCCCCCGGCGCACGCGATGGTCGCAGGAACCAGTCCTCCACCACCGCGATGACACCGGTCACCACCGCCACTATCGTCAGAATCGTCAGCAACTGTGTCAGCATCGCGAATCCCTTTATTTGCGCCCGACTCTGAGGACCGCGAGGAACGCCTCCTGCGGAATTTCCACCGAACCCACCTGCTTCATGCGCTTCTTGCCCTCTTTCTGCTTTTCAAGCAGCTTGCGCTTGCGCGACACGTCGCCACCGTAGCACTTCGCCAGCACGTTCTTGCGCAGCGCCTTGACCGTGGAACGCGCGATCACGTGCGTGCCGATCGCCGCCTGCACCGCTACTTCGAACATCTGTCGTGGAATGAGTTCCTGCATGGTGTCGACCAGGTCGCGTCCGCGTTCATAGGCGTGTTCACGGTGCACGATGATCGACAGCGCATCGACCGGGTCGCCGTTGATGAGAATATCAAGCTTCACCAGCGGGGCGACCTGAAAGTGGCTGAACACGTAATCAAACGATGCATAGCCGCGG
This sequence comes from Steroidobacteraceae bacterium, assembly GCA_035566155.1. Lineage (GTDB taxonomy): Bacteria > Pseudomonadota > Gammaproteobacteria > Steroidobacterales > Steroidobacteraceae > FEN-1191. Next base: position 3,673 of record DATMRM010000144.1, read on the forward strand.
GTCGCGGACTTCAGACGGTCGAAGAAATCGAGCACGACCTCCGCCAGCGGTAGCTCGTACTGCAGCGATACCTGCGAGCCGAGGTACAGCATCTTCTTCTGCACACCGCGCTTCTCGCTGCACAGTCCCAGCACTCCGCCAACGTAGTCCGGCGGCACCAGGATACTGGCAGTGATGATCGGCTCGCGGACCTCAGCCACTTCATTGGCGGGCGGCAGCTTGGACGGATTGTCTACGTATTCGAGCGTGCCGTTGGTGCGCGCCACCTCATAAATGACGGTCGGCGCACTGGTGACCAGGTCGATGTTGTATTCGCGCTCCAGGCGCTCCTGAACGATGTCCATGTGCAGCAGGCCGAGGAAACCGCAGCGAAACCCGAACCCCAGTGCGGTCGAGACTTCCGGCTCATAATGCAGCGCAGAGTCGTTGAGCTTGAGCTTGGCGAGCGCGTCGCGAAAGCTCTCGTAGTCTTCGGCATTCACCGGAAACAGACCGGCAAATACGCGCGGCTGAATCTGTTTGAAGCCCGGCAAGGGTTCGACCGCGGGACGCGCCTCGAGCGTGATGGTGTCGCCCACTGGCGCACCGTCGATTTCGCGGATACCGGCGATCACGAACCCGACCTCACCGGCGCTGAGGGTTTCCGAGGCCACCGATTTCGGCGTGAAGCGCCCGAGCTTGTCGATGTTGTGCGCCCGACCCGTGGACATGATGCGAATCTTGTCGCCGGTGCGCAGCACGCCGTTCACGATCCGCACCAGCGACACCACGCCGACGTAGTTGTCGTACCAGGAATCCACGATCAGGGCCTGCACCGGCGCTTCGGTATCACCCTTGGGCGCGGGAATCCGATGGATGATCGCTTCCAGCAGCTCCGGGACCCCTTCGCCGGTCTTGGCTGAGACACGCACCGCGTCGTGCGCCTCGATCCCGATGATCTCCTCGATCTCCTTGATGACCCGATCCGGATCGGCCGACGGCAGGTCAATCTTGTTGATGACAGGCAGGACTTCCAGACCCTGCTCATGCGCGGTGTAACAGTTGGCCACGCTCTGCGCTTCGACACCTTGCGAGGCGTCGACCACCAGCAGCGCTCCCTCGCAGGCGGCAAGACTGCGGGAGACCTCATAAGAGAAGTCCACATGCCCGGGGGTGTCGATCAGGTTGAGCTGATAGGGCTGGCCGTCGTGCGCCTGGTAGCTGAGCGTGACGCTCTGGGCCTTGATGGTGATGCCGCGCTCGCGCTCGAGGTCCATGGAGTCGAGCACCTGCTCCTGCATCTCGCGCGCCTCGAGGCCTCCGCACAGCTGGATCAGTCGGTCGGCGAGCGTCGATTTTCCGTGGTCAACGTGCGCGATGATGGAGAAATTGCGTATGCGTTGCATCGATGGGGTCAGGGGTCAAGGGCGGCGGATTATAGCCTCAACCGCGCCGAGCTTAGGTCCTAAGCGCCCGCAACAGCTCCTGCCGGTCCAGTCGTACGGCGCAGATCGGCACCCGCTCCATCATCAGCACCGGAATCTTCAGGCCATAGCGGCGTTGCAGCTCCGGATCCGAATCCACGTTCACTACTTGAATCGGCGGCAGCGGATACTCGGCGCGCAGCGCCTCGAGCTGTGCGAGCATGCTCTCGCACAGCCCACACTCCGGGCGCATCAGCAGCACCAGTGTCGTCAATGGCGCGGCGGAACGGGATTGGAGGACGGCCCGAACGCCGTCATCGGCGGTGAGGCGCCGAAGGCGCTGGCGGGCGCGCCAACCGGGTTCGAACGGGGCATGTTGAGCATACCGCGATGCTCGAAGCTGCCCTCCGGCTGGGCACTCGCCGGGGTCTGATCGAAAATCGAGCCGGTATCCATGGAACGCAGCGCCAGCGCCAACGGCAGCTCAATCGCCTCATAGGTGTAGACCGGACTGGGCAGGTTGGTGGCCGTGCGAATCGACAGCGCAATCGCGCGCACCGTGTCCGGCGGCACTTCACCCACCGCGGTCACCCGATACCCCTGAACCGTCGTCGAATAGGCCGAGCTGGTCCCCAGCCGCGCGGCATCATCGCGCTGCGCCGTGCCCGGATCGCGTCCGACCTCCACGAACACCGACACGGAGGCCATGCCATCGGTAAAGACCAGATGCTCGACCGGCCCGCCCGGCAGCACCTGGCGCGCGCTGGTCGTCATCGTGAAGCCGGGCGGCAGCATCGCGGCCTGCCACGACACCGACAGCGGACTGGTGTCGGTGCTGTCGTTGTCCTGGTGCACGAACGTGAAACCACGCGTGTCCACCGCAGGCTGCAGTTCGCGCTCGGAGATGTGCCGCTGCAGACGAAGATCAGTGAATACGAGCTGCTCCAGCACCTCGCCGCTGCGGCTTCGCAGCTGAGTCTTCAGCGGCATCGCGCTCGCTTCGTCCACCCAGACCCGGTAGCCGTAGCGCAGCTCGTCCATCGGCGTGATGGCGATCACGCGCACCGGACGCCCCGAAGCGCGGGTCCTGGTCAGTTCGGTGATCTGGTATTGACCGGCCGCCCCCGCCTCCAGTCGCGGCAGACTCGCCAGCAACAGACCGCTGTCGCTGCTCTTTTCGACCAGCACGACGCGCTTGTCGGGCAGATAACAGGTGAGCTGGGTGCCGCGTCGGATGAACTCGCGTCCCGAGCCGTCCATGGATAACAGTCGTTCGGACACCCCGTCGCTGCCAACTCGATGGATGACCCGCAGCGTCTCGGTGTCACCCCCGTGCTCGTGCACGAAGACCCCTTCGTAGTTGAGTTTGGACAGCGCCTGATCGGTGCGCGCCAGCCAGTAGCGTGGATCGTCGTCCGCTGCCTGAGCAATCCCGCTCAACAGCAGCGCCGCGCAACCCCCGGCGGCCCAGAGCGTCGCCGCGCCGGTTGCCTGGCTAGCGACCCGTGGTACCCGTCGCTTGCGCCGCATTGCCCTGACCCGCCCTGGCACTACCGGCCTGTGCGGCATTGGCCGCTGCAGGTTCGGCAATCTCTTCGCTGCTGACCAGCGCCGACAGCAGGCTCCGGCGCATCAGCGGCGTGGAATATTCGCTGTGGGCGACGATGAAGTCGGCCA
>DATMRM010000145.1:0-7368 GCA_035566155.1 Steroidobacteraceae bacterium
GCGCGCAGCGCGGTCCTTGACCGAGCCTCCCGGATTCATGAACTCCGCTTTGCCGTAAATGTCGCAGCCGGTCTCCTCGCTGACGCGGCGCAGGCGGATCATCGGTGTACGACCGACGGTATCGACGAAGTCCTTCAGGACATTCATGTCCTCGCGACTCCTGCCATCCACTGAAACGGCAGCTGTTGCGCGCTCTGCACGGCGCGTGAGGCCACCTCACCCACGATCAGCAGCGCGGGAGCTGCCACCTGCGCGCGCTGCGCCATCTCAACGATATTGCCCAGGGAACCGGCAACCACGCGCTGATCCGGTAGCGTCGCGCGCTCGACGATCGCGACCGGACGATCGGCGGGAGCTCCGTGTGCGTGCAAATGTTCCACGATCCGCGGAAGCTGCGCCACCCCCATGTAGAACACGATGGTCTGCGAGGGTGCGGACAGCGCCGCCCAGTTGAGCTCCGACGCACCCTCGCCTGTCGCTGTGACGAAGGTGACCGAGGGCGCCAGCCCGCGCTGTGTCAGAGGAACCTGCGCGCTGGCGGCCGCACCCAGCGCCGCGGTGACACCCGGAACCACGATGACCGGTATGCCCGCCCGCTGCAGCAGATCGATCTCCTCTCCACCGCGTCCAAAAATGAATGGATCGCCTCCTTTGAGTCGCGCGACCCGCAGGCCCTGCCGGGCATGTTCGAGCAGCAGCGAATGGATGCGATCCTGAGTCACCCGATGCCGGCCAGACTGCTTGCCGACATCGATGCGTCGCGCATCGCGACGCACGCGATCGAGCACTGCGGCGCTCACCAGTCGGTCGTACAGCACCACATCGGCCTGTTGCATCAGCTGCAATGCACGCAGCGTCAACAGATCGGGATCGCCGGGACCGGCGCCGATCAGGTACACCTCGCCGCGACCCGCCAGAGTGTCGGCGCACGCGTGCTGCAACTGCTGTTCGAGCAGCTGATCCGCGTCGCGCACTCGCCCCGCCAGCACCAGGCTGGCAAGGTTGCCGGCAAACAGCTGGTCCCAGAAATGGCGTCTGCGATCCGCGTCCGGCAGCCCCTTTCGCACCCGCTCGCGTACCGCGCCGGCCCAACGTGCGAGCTCTCCCAGCCGCTCGGGCAGCATGGCCTCGAGTTGTGCCCGCAGCCGACGTGCCAGCGTCGGTGACTGGCCGGCGGTGCCGATCGCGACGATGATTGGCGAGCGATCGACGAGCGCCGGCATGACCGCGCTGGAGCCGATCGCATCGTCCACCACATTCACGAACACGCCCCGCGCCGCGCCGGTGCTCGCGACGGCCTGGTTGACGGCGCGCGAATCGGTCGCGGCAATGGCGAACGCCACATCACTGAAGTGCTGCGGCTCGAATGCCAGCGGCAGATGTTCGATGCGGCCGGCATCACGAAACAACGCCAGCTCGGGGTGCAAACGGGGGGCCACCACGCGCACGCGTGCCTGCGCCTTCAGCAGCAGTTCGACTTTGCGTGCCGCCATGGCACCGCCGCCGACCACCAGCGTCAGGCGATCACGCAGATTGAGGAATACCGGCAAATACTCCATGGGCCGGTGATCTTAGCGAATGTCAGCTCACTGCCACCGAACGCCGTCGTGGATGCAGGCCGCATTCACGCGAATCAGGCTGTTCCCACCACCAGCGGCCGGAACGCTGGTCCTGCCCAGGCTCGATCGCCCGCGTGCACGGGGCACAGCCGATGCTAGGAAAGCCGCGATCATGCAGCGGGCTGTAGAACAGCTGATGGGCGTGAATGTAGGTCCAGATCTGCTCGTCGGTCCAATCGAGCAGTGGACTGATTTTCGCAATACCGACCTGTGCGTCACGCTCGATCAGCGGTGTCTGTCGGCGGCTCTCGGATTGCTCCCGGCGTACGCCGGTCACCCAGGCCGAATAGCCGGCCACCGCACGCTTGAACGGCTCGACCTTTCGGATTTCGCAGCAGCTCAGGCGCTGACCCAGGCTGTTGTAGAAGCCGTTGATCCCGTTCTCACGTACATAACGCTCGACCGATCGGGCATCGGGGTAGTAGACCTTGATCCGGCGGTTGTAACGACGCTCCAGGCGCTCGAGCAGTCCCAAGGTCTCTTCCGGCAGGCGCCCGGTATCGATCGACACGATGTCGATCCCGGGGACGTGGTTCCAGATCAGGTCGGTCAGGACCATCGCCTCCGACCCCAGGCTGTTGGCATAGACGACCCTGCCGTAGTCATTCACCGCCTGCCGCAGCAACATGAGGCTGCTCTCGATGGTGGCCGCCAGGCTGTCGTCGATGCTGGGGGAATGGGCGCGCGGTGACATAGCGGTGATATTGCCCGCCAGTCTTATAACATTGGCTTATGAGTTAAGTTATGAGGCAACCTCAAGCGTTCAACAGTGACGCCGTTCAAGCTCATTGTGACAATGCGTGACCGCGGCACGGGTGGATAACGTCACACTTCGGGTACCCATGAGCTCACTGAATTTGCGGCGCCTGCGCCAGGATTCGCACGTGCGGGCACTGACCCGCGAAGTGCACCTGCAACTGGACCAGCTGATCCAGCCGTTATTTGTCGGCGAAACCAACCTGCGGCCGGAGCCGATACCGGGACTGACCGGAGTACACCAGGACACCCCGGATTCACTGCTGCGTCAGGTGGATCAGGACCTGCGGGCCGGCGTCGATAAATTCCTGCTCTTTGGCGTGCCACAGGCCCGCAGCGAACGTCACATCGACTGGTCGTTCACAGCGGGCCAGATCCAGGCGCTGAAATCGCGGTTCGGCCGCGACATCTGGCTCGCCATCGATGTCTGCCTGTGCTCCTCGACACCGCACGGTCATTGCGGTGTGCTCAATGCCGAGGGTGATCACCTCGACAATGACGCGAGCCTGGTGGAGCTGGTGCAAGCCGCGCTCGCCTATGCGAAGGCGGGTGCGGACTGCGTGGCGCCGAGCGACATGATGGACGGGCGCATCGGCGCGATCCGCCAGGCGCTGGACCGGGACGGCCTGGAGCGCACGGTGCTGATGAGTTATGCGGTCAAGTTCCAGTCCACGTTGTATGGACCTTTCCGGGTCGCTGCCGACGCGGCACCCAAGGGCGGCACGGTCCTCAAGGATCGCGCCACGTATCAGCTCGACCCCGCGCGCCCCGGCGATGCCTGGCTGTGTGCCCAGCGCGATGATGCGGAAGGGGCCGACATCCTGATGGTCAAGCCGGGACTGCCCTACCTCGATCTGCTGCGCGAGCTGTCGCGCGAATTCCGCAAGCCCTGGGCCGTGTACCACGTCAGCGGCGAATTCGCCGCCCTGGAAGCACTGGCAGCTTCGGGCCTGGCAACGCGCGCGGCCCTGCACCGTGAAATCATGACGGCATTTCGCCGTGCCGGCGCCAGCATGATCATCACTTATGGCGCGCGCTTCGCGCACGAGTGGCTGTCGGCGTGAGCGGCAACGACGCCCGCTCCGCGGAGCTGTTCGCGCGTGCCCGACGCGTATCACCCGGCGGTGTGCATTCGCCGGTGCGTGCATTTCGCGGCGTGGGCGGCACGCCGCGTTTCATGACCGGCGGTGCCGGTGCGCTGCTGCGCGATGTGGACGGCCGGGAGTATGTGGATTACTGCATGGCCTTCGGCCCGCTGATCTTCGGTCACGCCGACCCGGGGATCCGCGCTGCGGCCGAAGCGGCGCTGGGGCGCGGCTGGAGTCTGGGGACGGCCGAACCCTACAGCCTCGAGCTGGCGGAGCTGATCAGCACGCGTCTGCCCTGGGTCGAGTCGATCCGCTTCGTGAATTCGGGTACCGAGGCGGTGATGTCAGCGCTGCGCGTGGCGCGGGCGGCCACCCGTCGCTCCAAAATCCTGAAATTCGAAGGCTGCTATCACGGCCATACCGATTCGATGCTGCTGCGTGCGGGCTCTGGCCTGGCCGATGCACCGCTGCCGGACAGCGCGGGGCTTGCACCCGACGTCGTGCAGGAAACGCTGGTCAGCGTGCTGGACAGCGAGAGTGCGCTCGAGGCCCTGTTCGCGCGTCATGGGAGTGAGATCGCCGCGGTCATCATCGAGCCCCTGCCGGCGAACTACGGCCTGTTACCGCAGCGGACCGAGTTTCTGCAAACCCTGGCACGGCTGGCGCGCTCGCATGGCTCATTGTTGATCTTCGACGAGGTGATCTCCGGCTTTCGTGTGTGCTTTGGCGGATACGCCGCCTTGAGCGGCATCACACCGGATCTTGTGACCTATGGCAAAGTCATCGGCGGCGGCTTTCCGGTGGGCGCGTATGGCGGGCGGCGCGACCTCATGGAGCTGGTCGCCCCTGCCGGGCCGGTCTATCAGGCCGGCACGCTGAGCGCCAATCCGCTGGCGATGTGCGCCGGCCTCGCCACGCTTCAGCGTCTGACCGATACGGCGGTCTATGCCCGGCTCGAGCAGTTGGGTGCGCGACTGGAGCGCTCGCTCAGCAACCTGCCGCACCTGGCCGTGCAGCGCGTGGGCTCCATCTTCTGGATGTGCCACGCCAAGCAGCAGCCACCCACGGTCCCGATGCGCGCCCCGTCGGCCTTGCCCGCGGACGCCGGCAAGAGCTTCGCGCCGCTGTTTCATTCGCTGCTCGACGGCGGCGTCTATCTGGCGCCCAGCGCGTTCGAAGTCGGATTCCTGTCGGCTGCGCACACCGAGGCGCAGATCGATGCGCTGGCGCAGCGCGTACGCCAGCACTGCGCGCCGTAGCTCCTACGGATTCGGCGGCGCGGACCACTCCACGATCGCGGTCAGCAGCTGCACGCTGTGCGGCGCCACCTCCACCGTGCCGAGCTCCAGTTCGACCTCGGCACCGTGCGGATCGTCGCTGTTGATACGCAGCCACCAGCGAAAGGTTGGGTCGGGCAGCTGAAAGGCGTGCGCCTGCATCCCATTGTTGGTCAGGATCAGCGTCACCTCGGCGCGTCGCTCATCCAGACGCGCCGCGCGTCGCAGACACAGCAAGCGCCCTTGCGGGTTCTGCCAGTCCTCACCGCGCATGATGTCGCCGTTCTCGTCGAACCATTCGACGTCCTTCACCTGCGGTAGCGGCTCGATGCGCCCGTGCTGATAGTAGGCACTGCGCAGCGTGCTGTACTCTCGCCGCAATCGCAGCAGGCGCATCACATACCCACACTGCTCGCGGCCGCTGCTGGACAGCGCCTGCACCCAGTCGAACCACGAGATATCCGAGTCCTGCGCATAGGCGTTGTTGTTGCCATGCTGAGTACGCCCGAATTCATCACCACCCAGCAGCATGGGCGTGCCGTGCGAGAACAGCAGCATTGCTTGCATCGCACGCTTGACGCGCTCGCGCGTGATCCGGATGGCGGGGTCTTCGGTCGGTCCCTCCACGCCCCAGTTGCGGCTGAGATTGTTGTCGCTGCCGTCGCGATTGTTCTCGCCGTTGGCCTCGTTGTACTTTTTCTCGTAGCTGACCCAGTCCTGCAGCGTATAGCCATCATGTGCGGTGATGAAGTTGAGCGACGCCCAGGGCCGGCGTCCGTGGTGATCAAACAGCTCCGCGGAACCCTGCAGGCGCGCCGCGATCGCACCGCGTAGCCCGGGATCTCCGCGCCAGAATCGGCGTACATCATCGCGGAATTTGTCGTTCCATTCAGACATCCCGGGCGGATGATTGCCGACCTGATAACCACCTGGGCCCAGATCCCACGGCTCACCGATCAGCTTGACGCGCGCCAGTACCGGGTCCTGCATCAACGCGTCGAAGAAACCGCTGCCCGCATCGTAACCGGTGGGCTCCCGTCCCAAGGTCGCGCTCAGGTCGAACCGAAACCCGTCGACGTGAAACTCCTGCACCCAGTAGCGCAGCGAATCCAGGGTCAACGCGATCACGCGCGCGTGTGAGAAATTCAGGGTATTGCCAGTGCCGGTGTCGTTGACGTAAAGACGCGGATTGCCGGCCTCCAGCCGGTAGTAGGCAACGTTGTCCAGACCGCGCAAGCTCAAGGTGGGCCCGCGCTCGTTGCCTTCGCCCGTGTGGTTGTATACGACATCGAGCAACACCTCGATGCCGGCCGCATGCAGCGCTTTAATGGCTGCCTTCAGCTCACCCAGCGAGCCGTCGGCCAGATAACGCGGTTCAGGCGCGAAGAACCCCAGCGTGTTGTAACCCCAGTAGTTGCACAGACCTTTATCGACCAGCACCCGATCGTTGACGATCGCGTGAATGGGCAGCAGTTCGACCGCGGTGATACCCAGACGCTGCAGATAGCCCACCGTGTGTTCGTGACCCAGCGCCGCGGCCGTGCCGCGCAACCGTTCCGGTATCGCCTCCGCGCGCAGCGTCAAGCCGCGCAGATGTGCTTCATAGATGACGGTATCGGACCAGGGCACGCGCGGGGGTTTGTCCTCACCCCAATCGAACTGCTCGGCAGTGACCACCGCCTTCGGCATGCAGGAGGCGCTGTCGCGCCGGTCGATGGTCAGGTCGGCACGCGGCGAGGTGCAGCGATAGCCGAAGACGGCATCGCTCCAGCGCAGCGCACCGGCGAGCCGGCGTGCATACGGATCGAGCAGCAGCTTGTTAGGGTTGTAGCGCAGTCCCTGTTCGGGTTGATACGGGCCCTGTGCGCGAAAGCCGTAGAGCTGTCCCGGCGCGACACTGGGCAGGTAGCCGTGCCAGACGCCGTCGGTGCACTCGCGCAGTGCCATGCGCCGCAACTCCTGGCGTCCCGCCGGATCGAACAGGCAGATATCCACCTGTTCGGCGCCGCCGGCGAAGACCGCGAAGTTAGTGCCGCCCGCATCGCTGGTGGCGCCCGGCGGATAAGGGGTCCCGGGCAGTGGGACCGTCGGCAGCTCGCCCGCCATGCACGGTTTTCCTTGTCGATGAAGCTATGAACCGTAGCGCAACAATACCGTGGCCAGAGGCGGAAGCGTTAGCTCGAGTGAAAACGGCTGGCCATGAAATCCGTGCGTGCTGGTCTCGAGCCAGCCGCCGTTGCCCATGTTGGAGCCACCGTACAGTTCGGAATCGGAGTTGAGGACTTCGCGCCAGAGACCGGCGCGCGGTGCGCCAATGCGATAGCACCGACGCGGCACCGGGGTGAAGTTGCACACCGCGATCACCGGCGCCGCCTCGGCGTGGCCGCTGCGATACCAGGCGTACACGCTGTTGGCGCAGTCATCGGCATTGATCCAGCGAAAACCCGCGCCATCACAATCGAACACGTGCAGCGCCGGCTCCTGACGATACAGGTGGTTCAGGTCGGACACCCATCGCAGTATGCCTGCGTGCAGTGGATGCTCCAGTGCCACCCAATCAACCTGCCCGTCGTGATTCCACTCCCAGTCCTGGCCGAACTCTCCGCCCATGAACAACAGCTTCTTGCC
>DATMRM010000146.1:0-2150 GCA_035566155.1 Steroidobacteraceae bacterium
CCGGACGAGTCGGCATGGTCTCGGGCCTGTTCTTCGGCGTTGCGTTCGGCATGGCGGGTATCGGCGCCGCGGCCTTGGGCGAGCTCGCCGATCTGACCAGTATCGAGTTCGTCTACCGGGTCTGTGCGTTCCTGCCGCTGATCGGGCTGCTCACGGCGTTCCTGCCGAACATCGAGCAGACACGGCGAGCACGTTAGCGCGCCCGACTTCGCAACCGTAAATCCGTGCGCCACGACTCACGCGTGCATTCGCTCGTGAATTTCGCGCACCCACACTGCACGAAACGTCGCTGACAAGTGGATCGTAATTATGTAAAACCCTCGTAACAGCCCAGGTAGCGAAGAGGCCGATCAAGCCAGCCGGATGTCTGTGATCAGGCGCGTTGGAGCAGTGGTCAAGGTCTGCAGCATATTCCAACCCTGCTTTCTGGCAGTGGAGAGAACCGAGCGGATTACGGCAAAATCCTTTGCACCATCCTCGGAGCGAAATCCGCCGGAGATCTTCTGGCGCAGTTTCATCATGCGCCCATCCTGCTCCGCAAGGTTGTTGGTGAAGGGCACGCTGGGATCTGTCAGGAAGCGCAGAACGTCAAGCTTGCGGGTGCTCAAGCGTAGCAAGAGGTTGTGGCCAACCCGTCGCGGCTGACGGCCACGGCGTCGGGCTTTTGCCAGTGCGGGCTGTGCTTGGTGGAACGCCAGGCCTTCCGCGAGGATCGTGTCGTAACATCGGTCCAACAAGGCGATCAGGCCCGCCTTCAGTGGCGCGCCCTGTTGGTGCGCAAAGTTGGCCGCGTGGCAGGCGCGGCGGAGCAGCCGCTGCATCTTGCGTGCCCAGTCTTCCTTCTCGATCTCGACCAGCGCCTTCAGTTCCCGCAGATGGTGCGCATTGCAAAGCGCGTGCAGCACGCCGGTCATCGTGTAGTACGGCTTCCAGTGATCGTGCACGACAATGCCCGTGACCTTTGGCAACAGGCTGCCCCGCTTCGCCGAGACGCGATAGAAAGTGAGCCAGACAGTCGAGGCGATGTGCAGCCACTGCGTCTTGCCGCCAATGCGGAAGCCGGTCTCATCCAGGTGCTTGACCGGCGCCGCTGCCACGTGGTCGCGCACGGCATCGGCAAAACCCATGAAGCGGTGCGCACAATCCTGGCTGATCCGGGCGATGGTCGCGGTGACCAGCTTGACGCCGAACAGGTCGGCCATCAGTGCGGCGAGACGCTTTTCCGGCAGCAACTGATAGTGCAGCAGATACAGCACAAACGCGCCGATCCGTTTGCCGTACTGCACCGGTGCGGTCACCCCCTCGGGGAACGCCGCCCGCGTCTGCGTGCCGCAGCTGAGGCAGCGGCAGTCATGTGCGCGGTGTTCGGTGACGATCAGTGGCGTCGGCTCGGGGAGATCGAACACTTGTCGGGCGACATGGCCCGTTGCCATGGCCGCAGTCAGCGGTTCACCGCACGCCGCGCACGCCTCTGGATAATGGTCGACGGTGGCATCAGGGGTTTCAGTCCGGCGAAGCGTCGTGCCCGGATGGCCCTTCTGGCCGCCGGTCGACGGTTCCCGCAGACTGCTGACCCGCGGCGGTTTCTTCAGCCCGTCGCTGGACGGTGGCTTGCCACTGTTGCTGCTGTTCAGTCCGAGACGGCGCTCCAGGTCCGCCAGCCGCTGTAACAGTGCAGCATTCTCCGCACGAAGCAGCGCATTCTCGACCCGCAATGCCTCTATCACCGCATCGCCACTTGTCGCGGCCGTACCGTCGTCTCGTGAGGGTGTGTCGTCGGGCGCTGCCATCGACACGTTGACTCGTACTCGCCCGTGACCTGTCAATGGTCCCCATCAGAGGCGCCCTAGGCAGTTACACCAATGTTACAGCGGCTGGAACAACGCTGACGTTGAGCGACAGCACGAAGATCAGTTTCGTGGGTGTCACTGATCTGACCAAGTCGAACTTCTCCTGACCTGAAGTGGCGACACGATGACGCCTGATGCCAGCGGGACCGGGATGCTCGTCCCGGCCCAGTCCGGCGCGCGTTGCTTTGGCCGTGCCGATCCGGTCCGTCATTCCAGAGTAACGGGGTGGTTTATCGCGGAGCGTGAGCAACCCGTGATTGCTGCGCTCGTCGACGGCGAGCCGGCCGGTACCGCGGTCAT
>DATMRM010000147.1:0-5200 GCA_035566155.1 Steroidobacteraceae bacterium
AACAAGAATGCCGTGCCGAACGATCCGCGGCCGCCGACCGTCACCAGCGGCCTGCGACTGGGCACACCAGCGGCCACCACGCGCGGTTTCGGGGAAGCCGAGGTACGCCGGGTTGCGGGATGGATCGCGGATATTCTGGATGGCGCAGGGAGCGAGGACGCGATCGAGCGCGTACGGCCTCAGGTGATCGAACTGTGTCGGCGCTTTCCGGTTTACTCCTAGCGGTGCGATGAGCTTCGGCAGTCGATGCATTGTCCCTTTTGCAGTCACGTCGAGACCAAGGTTACCGACTCGCGGCTGGCGGCGGACGGCACGCAGATCCGCCGTCGCCGTGAGTGCCTGAGCTGCGGCGAGCGCTTCACCACCTTCGAGAGTGCCGAACTGCTGATGCCGCGTGTCATCAAGAGCGACGGCAGTCGCGAGCCGTTCGACGAGCACAAACTCAAGCAAGGCATGATCAAGGCACTCTACAAACGTCCGGTCAGTGCCGAGGCGATCGATGAGGCGGTCAGCCGCATTGGACACCGCCTGCGGGTCATGGGCGAGCGTGAGGTGCTGGCGCGCTCGGTCGGTGAGCTGGTGATGGACGAGCTGCGGCACATGGATGAAGTCGCATACGTGCGCTTTGCATCGGTGTACCGCAGCTTCCAGGATGCGGAAGCCTTCCGCGATGAAATCGAGCGGCTGCGCCATCATCGGCGGCGTCGCGAGGCGGCCAAGCGTGACGAGGACCAGTTGCCGCTGTTGCCGGGTGAACCAGTCAAATCCAAATCATGAATCCATTGGATCAGGACCTATCCCATATGCGCCGTGCGCTCGAGCTGGCGCGGCGCGGACTGAACAGCGCCGATCCGAATCCCCGTGTCGGCTGCGTGATCGTGCGCGACGGCCGTGTGGTCGGTGAAGGCTGGCACGAACGCGCCGGCGAGCCGCATGCCGAAGTGCACGCACTGCGCGACGCTGGCAGCGAGGCCGAAGGCTCGACCGTCTATGTGACGCTCGAGCCCTGTGCGCACACCGGACGCACGCCGCCGTGTACCTCGGCTCTCATCGCGGCGCGCGTGCAGCGGGTGGTCTACGCGATCGGCGATCCGAATCCGCTGGTCGATGGCCGTGGCGCCGCGCTGCTGCGCGCCGCCGGAATTGAGACCTCGAGTGACGTGCTGGCCGGTGAAGCGCGTGCTCTGAATCCGGGCTTTTTCAAGCGCATGCAATGCGGCATGCCGTGGGTGCGCGTCAAACTGGGCGCCAGTCTCGACGGCCGCACGGCGCTGGCCAACGGCCAGAGCCGCTGGATCACGGGCAAGCAGGCGCGGCAGGATGCTCAGCGCTTTCGCGCGCGCAGCTCCGTCGTGCTCAGCGGCAGCGGCACCGTACTGGCCGACGATCCGGCGCTCAACGTGCGCATCGACGAGGCAACGCGTCAGCCGATGCGCGTGGTTCTGGACAGCTCGCTGCGTGTCCCGCCGCAAGCGCGCATGTTCGATCGCGAGGGTGCGGCGCTGGTGTTCACTGCCAGCGAGGATCAGGCGCGACGCGCGGAGCTGACCCGGCGCGGCGTGGCCGTGGAGAGCGTGCCGCGCGCGGTCGAAGGCGGCCTAGAGCTGGAAGCGGTGCTGCGGCGACTGGCGCAGCTGCAGGCAAACGAAGTGTGGGTCGAGGCCGGCGCGAGGCTCGCCGGTGCGCTGCTGCATGCCGACCTGGTCGATGAGCTGATCGTCTATCTGTCGCCGTCGCTGCTCGGTCCGCAGGCGCGCCCGCTGGTCGATCTGCCGCAGATCTCATCGCTCGAGATGCGCCTGGCGCTCACCTACACTGAGGTGACGACGATTGGTGCGGATCTGCGCCTGACCGCGGTGCCGGCGCGTCGCGCACTTTAGACTCTAGGAGAAGCTGCGATCATGTGGATCCTGCGCGCGTTTCTCGACCGGGTAATCCTGCTGGCCGGCGTCGTCATCGCGGGCTGCGTGCCAGGCTTCATCATGCAATACCGGCAACGTCTCAATGGCCGCCTCGAACAGGTCGTGCGCGATCTGGCACCCTTTCAGGCGATTGCCGATCACGAACATCATGGCAGTTTGAAAGAACTGATCGAGTATCATCTGCAGAGCACCGACCCGACCTTCCACCAGGAGGGTCAGGCGATCCAGGCGATGCTCGATTCGGCTGAGCACCTGCGCAGCATGCTCGACGGACTGAACAGCGATATCGGGCATCAGTTCACCTATCTTCTGACCCACTATGACAACACACTGCTGCACGCGACCTGGGGCGACTACCGCCCGGCGTTCGCGCTGGACCTGCAGGGGGTGCTGTTCGCGCTGGTCATCGGCGCTGCGCTGTGGGCGGCCTTCATGTTGATCTGGTATGCGGTGGCATGGCTGTTGGGCTCGATTCTGGGCAATCCGACACGCGCCAATTCGCGATTGCGTTAAGATTTCGCTTTACGGCCCACCGTCGGGCCAAGCACAACAACACCTAATTCCCATGCAGAAAAAACATACTGCCTCTCTGGCTGTCGGCGGCTACGCCGCATTGATTGGACTGTGTCTGGCGGCCGCCGCTCCCGGCGCGAGCGCTGAGGTAGGCGCGATGCTCGGGTTCAGCTCCGCACGCGCGGCTGAGGAGCACGCGCTTGAGCGGCGCTTCGACGACCAGCTTGATGCCGCGGGCGTGCGCGAGTTCATTCGCACGATGGCCAGTCAGCCCAATCAGGTAGGTTCGCCGCACGATAAGGCCAACGCCGAAACCATGCTGCAGCAGTTTCGCTCCTGGGGCTGGTCGGCGCAGATCGAGAGCTTCAGCGTGCTGTATCCGACGCCGAGGAAAATCGCTCTTGAAATGGTGGCGCCGCACAGCTACCGCGCGCGCCTGCACGAACCGCCGGTGGCCGGGGACAAGAGCTCGGCCATCACCGCCGGCACGCTGCCGCCGTACAACGTCTATGGCGCTGACGGCGATGTGACCGCCGAACTGGTGTACGTGAACTACGGCGGGCGTGAGGACTATCAGGAACTCGACCGTCGCGGCATCAGCGTCAAGGGCAGGATCGTGATCGCCCGCTACGGCAATGGCTGGCGCGGACTGAAGCCGAAGCTGGCCTACGAACACGGCGCAGTCGGCTGCCTGATCTACTCCGATCCGCACGAGGATGGCTATGGTGCCGGCGATGTGTATCCACAAGGCGGCTGGCGTCCGCCAGATGGCGTGCAGCGCGGCTCAGTGGCCGATCTGACGCAGTATTCCGGCGATCCGCTGACGCCGGGCGTGGGCGCGACCGCCGATGCCAAACGGCTTGCGCTGTCGGACGTCAAGACGCTGATGAAAATTCCCGTCATGCCGATCTCCTATGCCGACGCCCAGCCGCTGCTGGCGGCGCTCACGGGAGCGGTGGCCCCGCCTGCCTGGCGCGGTTCGCTCGGCCAAACCTATCACGTGGGTCCGGGCGCAGCCCGCGTGCACATGCACGTCGAATCGGACTGGGGCATGAAGACCGTGTACGACGTCATCGCGCGCATTGCCGGCAGCGAGCTGCCCGATGAGTGGATCGTGCGCGGCAATCATCATGATGGCTGGGTGTTCGGAGCCTGGGACCCGCTCGCAGGCAACGCGGCGTTGCTGTCGGAAGCCAAAGCGATCGGAGCGCTGCTGAAAAGCGGCTGGCGCCCGCGGCGCACCCTGATCTATTGCAGCTGGGATGCGGAAGAGCCCGGGTTGATCGGATCGACCGAATGGGCCGAGACCCACGCGCTGGAGTTGCGGGCTCATGCCGTGCTGTACGTGAACTCGGATACCAATGCACGCGGGTTTCTGGAGATGGGCGGCAGTCATTCGTTACAGCGTCTGCTCAACGAAGTGGCCGAAGGCGTACACGATGCGGAGAGCGACAGCAGCGTGCTGGCGCGACTGCGGGCGAAGCTGCGCGTGGAGGCGTACAACGGCGGCAACGAGCAGATCCGCAAGCTCGCGGCGGCGGCCGCCTCCGGTGCGGATATCCCGCTGACGGCGCTCGGCTCCGGCTCGGACTACACGCCGTTTCTGCAGCATCTGGCAATCGCCAGTGTCGATCTGGGCTTTGGCGGCGAGGCCGACAATGCCGGGGTCTATCATTCGCAGTACGACAGCTTCGAACACTACGAGCGCTTCGGCGATCCGAAGTTCGTGTTCGGCATAGCGCTGGCGCAAAGTGCGGGTCACCTGATGTTGCGCATGGCAGACGCGGATGTCTTGCCGCTGCAGTTCACCGGCATGGCCGAGGTGATGGCCGACTATGTGCACGAACTGCACCAGCTTGCCGATGAACGACGCGAGCACGCACAGCGGCTCTCGGAGCTGCGACAGTCCCGCGCGTTCGAACTGGCGAGCGATCCGACCCGTCCGCTGGCTGCACCGGCGGCGGAGTCGGAGGTGCCGTTCCTGGATTTCGCGCCGCTCGACAATGCCAGCGCGCATCTGAGGCGCGCCGCCCGGGCCTACGATGAGGCCTATGCGGAGGCCAGCGCGAGGGGCTTTGCCGTGGGCGCAGCGCGCGAGAAGCAGCTGGATGAGACCTTGCGGGGCCTGGAGCAGACACTGGCCAGTGATCAGGGGTTGCCCGATCGGCCCTGGTTCCGGCATCTGATCTACGCACCGGGCGTGTACACCGGCTACGGCGCGAAGACCATGCCCGGAGTTCGCGAGGCGATCGAGGATCATCGCTGGGAGGTGGCCTCACAGTACGTGCACCTCACGGCCGAGGCGCTGGAGCGCTACGCCGAACATGTGGAGGCCGCGACCGCGCTGCTGCGAGGGTAGATTTTGAGACGGCATCTGTTCGAGCGGCACTATGTCAGCCGCATCAACTGGCTTCGTGCGGCGGTCCTGGGCGCGAACGATGGGATTGTTTCGGTGGCGAGTCTGCTGGTGGGTGTCGCCGCCACGCACGTTTCACGGCAACAAGCCCTGCTGGTCGGGGTCGCGGGCCTGGTCGCCGGTGCGATGTCGATGTCCGCGGGTGAGTTCGTCTCGGTCAGTTCCCAGGCCGATGCCGAACGCTCGGACCTGGAGCGGGAACGGCGTGAACTGGAGGCCGACGAGTCGGCCGAGCGCGCGGAACTGGCCGCCATCTATGTCAAACGCGGATTGAAACCCGCCCTGGCCCAGGAAGTGGCCGTGCAGCTGATGGCGCAGGATGCGCTGGGGGCGCATGCGCGCGATGAGT
>DATMRM010000148.1:0-13091 GCA_035566155.1 Steroidobacteraceae bacterium
TCGCGCAGCCTGCTGGGGTGGGTGGAGCATCGGCGGCGCTAGTCGCATCATTCACGAACATGCTCGACACAGCGCCCCCCAGGTACAGCAAACCCACCGGCAGCAGCCTCCTGGCAGCAAACTTGGAACGAAGCATCGGTATCTCCCGGGCGATCATTGTTATATAGTCGAGTATATAACGTTAATCGCAAGCTGGCAGCCACCGGGAGGTAAGCACCCGCTCAGGCGCGACGCGGTCGGTATCAGTTAGAAAATGAAGCGTGCGCCGATAGTCGGATTGATGTTGGTTCGGTCGAGGTAGCCGCTGGCCGCGCCGTCCGACACTGCGCTGTACATGGCACCGGCGTAGATATCGAACCGTTTGGTGAAGCGATAGTCAGCGTCGAGCGAATACGCCCGAAAGCTGCCGCTGCAAGTGGAGAACGCCACGGAGGCACATCCGGCCTGGCTACCGGTGCCGTAGGCGTTTTGCCGGAAGCCGTAGAAGGCCGCTGTGATAGCCAACGGTCGAAGTACGCTGTAACGCACGCCGGCCCAATAGACGTCTAGCTTCTTATCATTGGAATAGGCGGTGTTGCTGACGAAGGCCAGGGTGTAGCCACCTAGACCGGACACACCGGCCGCCAGCGGATGGGTGGGATTGGCATATTGAATGCGCTCGTATCCAGCATAGAGTTTTACCGGGATCGGGTCGATCGTATAGGCGGCCATGATCGCGAGCGTCGTGTTATCGGAGATCGTTGCCGACAAGGAATTGTCAGATGTGAAGCCCAGCTTGGACAGTCCAGCGACCTGCGTCGCGCTGAGTGAGGTCGCCGAAACCGCATCGTAGATCTTGGAATAATAGGTATCGATCGTCAGCCCTGCGTAGTGGCCGCCGATATTGGCCTGGAACCCCGTGCCGCCGGCTGAGGCGTAGGAATCATTGAATATGAACAAGGCTCCAAAATGAATGCTATCGGCGTAGCTGACGAGGTATTTGACGGTCGAATCCAGACGCTTGTCTTCGGTGGTACCGGCACCCGCGTAGGTTCCGGATGCGCCGAGTAACGAGAATGCCGGGGCCGCAAGGTTGGGGTCGAGCGCAGTGATGCCGTCGGCCACGAGGGTCTGCTGCCGGCCGAACGTCAGGGTGCCGAAAGTATCTGAATGGATGCCGACGTAGGCAATCTGAACCAGCTGACCGGCGCTGGCACCATCGCTACTGGTCTTTTGTTGGTCCGTCGCAAGGCCATTGTTCACTATCAGCGATTTCAGCGAATTGCTCAGTTGACCGGCCTGCGGGTTGAACCACGTCTCCAACGCGAACACGCCAGACCAATCTCCGACAATCGGTTCGCGGCCTCGCAAGCCCACCTTGGACTGGCTCTCGTTGCTGCCGGTTGCACCCGTCACCTTTTCGCGGCCGGCCTTCTGGATGATATTCGTGCTGGCCGGCGTATAAAAATCGCTGAACGGCGCGCCATGTGATTCGTACTGCAAGCCGATATCGATAGCTCCGTAGAGCGTGATTCCACGCCACGTCAGGCTGTCATCGGCCGCAGGCGCAGCAGCCTGCGCCTGCGTAAGAGCGTCCGCACTCAACGCGGCCGCGAGCAGAGCCGAACGCAACAAGGGGTGCGCGATCCAACGGCGCTGTCGTCGCATGCAAGCAGCTCCTGTCGTGTGTGAGATCGACTTGTATCAGCGTCGATTTGTGAGCATCGTGACCGCGCGGAGTGACAATGTCAGTCTCACGGCGATAACAATGCGGTTACTTGCGTAACCGGACGACATCCGTCGGATTCCTCGTGGCCACCAGCTCAGTGTGTCGAAGGTAGCGTCTGCTCATTCCCCGATTCGCGCCGTCGCGCGCGCCAGTCCGTATTGCGCTTTGGCATATTGGGTCAGGGCTTGAGCGTAGTCGTTTCGTGCCTGCGTGAGGTCCTGTTGCGCCTGGATCACCTCGAGCACCGCGTAGACGCCAAACTCCTTGCGCTCCTCGCTTAGCTTCAGGCTCTCCTCGGCCAACTCGACGCTATGCCTTGCCAGGCCCATCTGGTCCAGACCCGCGCGCGCTGCCTCGTAGGCGTCCACCACTTGTTGCGCAATATCATCGTGGAGTTTTGCATCTGTCAGACGCCGGTGTCGCAGCTGTGAGTTCGCCCCTTCCGTGCGGCTGAAGTCGAACAGGCCGCCAGGCCCTAAACGCCAGTTCAAGCCAATGGCGAACTCATGCGCACTCATGTAGTCACCGAGGTAGCCGTCGGCGCCGCCACGGATCTGACCGTAGATGGCCTGCGCGGCGAGAGAAGGAATCAATGGACCGTACTTGGCGGCAATGCGCTCCTGGTCTGCAGCTGCGACGCTTGCGGCGCTCGCCCTGAGTTCGGGGCGGTACGCAAGCGCGTCTTTGACAAGCGTTTGGACTGCGACATCGACCGGCACCAGCGTCGGAGGCGCAACGAGGTGCTCCGTGGGCTTAAGGCCGATGACAGGATCCAAGCGAAGCCGCGTGGCAAGCGCTGCTGAAGCGATGCGCGTGGCCGCTTGCGCCTGTCGCAAAAGAACCCCATCGCGCTGCGTCTGCACGCTGACGCGCAAGAGCTCACTGCGATTGATCAGCCCAGCGCGATAGCCACGATCGAGCTGCTGCTCGTAGTCCTGAGAGATGCGAACTGCCTCAGTCGCAATGTCTTCGGCAGCCACCGCATTGACCAGATCAAAGTACGCGCCTGCAGCAGCGAACAGGGTATCATTGTGTTGCGCCTCGCTATCGTACGCGGCCGCGGTTCGTAACTGTCGGGCGGCAAACTTTTCAAACAGCGCGTTGCCAAGATCCAGCGGCAGGTTCACGGCCACTGAACGCTCGTAGAGCTGCTGGTTGACCGAGGACACCTTTCCGCCAAAGGCCTGCGCAGCACCTGTGTCTTTGTTGTAGCCAGCTCCAGCGCTGAGCCACGGAAAGAATCTCAGTGTTGCGGCATCATTGACGGCTTTGGCCTGATTCTCCGCTTCACGGACCAGCGCCAGATCGAGATCATTCATCCCGGCAAGACGCAGCGTCGTCGCCAAGTCGATCGTTTGGCGGTCATCCGGCTGTGCTGGATCCGTCCTAACGACGATGGGGGCGTTCGCGGCTGGGTTGGGCGTGTCGCCCGGTTGCTGCGCGAGAGCTCGGACTCCAACGAGTACCAGTGGCAGCGCTCCGACGATAGCCCCAACCGGGCGGCGCCGAACGACACGAGGTTTCATCGCACCGCCGCGGCGTCCGGCTTCGCCGACTTCGGATAGGCTTTGGGAATTCCATTTGCAGGTGCTGCCTCGGGCGGCGCGGGTGTCAACTGTACCGATAGATACATGCCCGGCTGCAGCAGCCCGTTCGGGTTCAGCATGTCGATCTCGGCGAGCATCGTGCGAACGTTCCGATCCAGCGCGTAACTGACGCGCGTAATGGCGGCTGTGAAGCGCTTGTCTGGCAGGCCGACGGCGGTGAACACGGCCTTGCAACCCGGTCGAACCTGGTAGGCGTCGTTCTCAGGTACAAACATCTGGATGCGTACGTGGCTGAAATCCATCAGGGTCACGATGCCGGCGCTTTGCTGGCTGCTCTGGCTCGGCACCGGAATGAATGCGCCCGGGTCAACGTAACGCGCCGTGATCGTGCCCGAGAAGGGAGCTGTAATGCGTGCGTAATTGAGCAGAACGTTCACACGATCGAGCTGAGCCCGCGCGACCTCGAATTTCCCCCGTGCATTGTCGAGATTGTCCGGAGTCACCAGATCCGGCGCCGTCTTGGCCGCCTGCTGCATGCGCTCATATTCGCGACGTGCGACATCCACTTGGGCCGTATACTGCACGCGGTCCGCCAGTAGTTCTGGTACCTCAATATCTGCGATGAGCTCACCGGTCTTGACCTTGTCGCCTTTGTCCACCGGGATGCGCTTGAGGTAGCCGGCGACCTTCGCCGTGAGCAACGCGGACTGATAGGCCACGACCTCCGCCGGCAGTACCAAGGTGCCCATCGGGGCCGTAGCGTTGCGCGGTGTCGCGTCGGGCGCTTTCGATGGATTCTCCGCTGAGTGAGTCAGCGGCCCGAACACCGCACAGAGTATGAGTGCAATGGCCGCGTGGCATCTACGTGGGTTGGCGAACGTCATCGTGCGGGTTCCCTCGGGGCTCCTGGAGAATCATCGGGATGCAGCGAAGGTGATCCACGGCCAGCCGTTGCACGCACTAGCGCAAAGACTGCTGGCAGGATGAAGAGCGTCGCGAGCGTCGCCAGTGCAAGCCCTCCGATCACTGCCCGGCCGAGCGGTGCGCTTTGCTGTCCGCTCTCGCCGATGCCCGCTGCCATCGGCAACATGCCGGCAATCATGGCGAGGCTTGTCATGAGAATCGGTCGCAAGCGGCTTGCAGCCCCGGACAATGCAGCCTCCACCGCACTCTGTCCCGACATGCGTGCGCGCTCGGCGAAAGTGACCAGCAAAATGGCGTTCGCAACCGCTACGCCGACGGCCATGATCGCCCCCATGAAGGACTCCAGATTGAGGGTGGTTCGCGTGAGCCACAGTAGGACCGATACACCAGCCATGACGGCCGGCACGCTCACAATCGTAATGAGCGAGAGCTGCCAGGACTGAAAGTTCGCAACCAGGAGCAGGAAAATCACCAGTATTGAAAGCAGCAGGCCCACGCGAAGCGCGCCGAGGAGTTGCGTCATGGGCTGAACTTCGCCGCGAATCGCGACGCTTACCCTTGCCGGAGGAGACCCAAGCTGCGCAATCGCATCGGTAACCGCTGCAGCCGCGCCGCCCAGGCTGTCACCCTCGATATTGGCAGTCACTGTTACCATGCGCGCCATGTTGTAGCGATCATATTCACCCACGACTGCTCCGGACTGAACGCTCGCCACATTGCGCAGCAGAGTCGAATGACTGCCATCACCCGCGACCGGTACGTTGCGGAGGTCCTCTATCGAACCCATGAGTTGCTGTGGAATCTCGACTTGGACCTGATAGGCCACGCCATTGGCCGCAGCCCAGTAGACAGGCTGGGTGAAGCGGCTAGAGGAGGTCGCCGGGGTGAGCGAGCGGGTCACATCGTTTGCAGTGAAGCCGAGCACTCCGGCGCGCTCCCGGTCAACCGTGACGCTGACAGATGGATAGTCAAGGGGCTGTCCGAACTGAACGTCGCGCAGCATTGGCAGCTTCCCCAACTTCGCGCGCACCTTGTCCGCGAAGCTGCGATCGTCCCTGAGGTCCGGACCGCTCACGGCGACCTCAATGGGCGTTGCCGCACCGAAACTCATCACTCGGCTCACAATGTCGGCCGGCTCAAACGAGACTACCAGGTTCGGCGTCTCGCGCGACAAGCGGCTACGCAACCGCTCGCGCAATGCTCTCATATCCAGATGGGCCGTCTGCTTGAATTGCACTTGCAGCACGCTCTCCTGCGGTCCGCTATTCCACTGATAAATGAAATTGATCGGGTATGCGGAGCCATGCACACCCACCAGGCCGAGCGACAGTACAATCGCATCTGGCCCGGCCTCATCGGCGATGATTTTCAGTACCCGCTGAGTGGCGGCCGCGGTGAGGTCTAGCTGGGTCCCTGCAGGAGCGCGTAAGCGCAGTTGCAGCTGACTGGCTTCCACGCGCGGGAAGATATCCGTGCCAAGACGCGGAAACAGCAAGCCGACTGCGGCTCCGCATGTCAGCAGATACGTCCACAGAATCAACCAGCGGTAGCTCACCAGCGGCCGAAGCCACTTCATGTACTCCTGCTGCACCCGTGCGAAGAACCCACGTTCGATGTCGCCCTCACTCCTGTTAGCAGCGTGGCGAGCGCGAAACGCCCAAACCGAAAGCACGGGCACGAGTGCATTGGCCAGAACATAGGAGGCCAACATCGAGAAACCGACCGCCAGCGACAGGGGCACGAACAGTGCTCTGGCGGCGCCCTGCATTGCAAAGGAAGGCAGGAACACCGCAAGCACACACAGCATTGCGATCGCCAGCGGCACGGCGACCTCCTGGCCGGCATCCAGTACCGCCCACTCAACGCGCTCATTGCGTGCAAGATGCGTATGAATGTTCTCGATAACCACGGTCGACATGTCCACCAATATGCCGACGGCAAGCACGAGCCCGCCCAGCGTCATAATGTTTACCGTCTGGCTGGTGATCCATAGCGCAAATACGGCGGCCAGCAGTGAAATCGGGATGTTAATGACGACGATGAGCGCGCTGCGCCAGTCGCGCAGGAACAGAAGCACCATGACACCTGAGAGGATGGCGCCCAGTATGCCTTCTGTCGTCAGGCTGGCAATGGCGCGAGTGACGAAAGGTGATTGATCAAAAACGTAGCTGATGTTCACATCTTCGGGCAGAGCCGCCTGAAACTTTGGTAGGTTCTCCCGGACGAGGTCTACCACCGATAGCGTTGATGCATCGGCACGCTTTGTGACAGGGATATAGACCGTGGGCCTGCCGTTGACGAGCGCAATACTCGTCACAATGTCCGAGGCGTCGGACACTTGGCCCACGTCTCGAACGAACACCGTTGGAAAACTGCCTGTACGCACGGCCACGGCGGCCAGGTCCTTCACGTCCTTCACGATTGAATTCACCGGAACCACCGGGTACTTCCCGTCAAGATAGATGTTCCCGGAAGGGTTGATGGTCTCGGCATTGGCGATTGCTGCCACGACGTCTTGCGGTGAGACGCCGTAACCTTGAAGCTTGCTCGCATCCAAGGCGACGACGATGGCGCGCGGGCTGCCACCAAAAGGCGGCGGGGCCGAGACACCGGGCAACGTTGCGAACAGCGGTCGCACCGTGTTGAGCGCGAGATCCTGAATCTGTCCCACGCTGCGGCTCTGGCTGGAAAATGCGAGATAGCCGACTGGGACGCTCCCCGCATCGAAGCGCATCACAAACGGCGGCACCGTACCCGGCGGCATGAAGGCACGCGCGCGATTGACGTAGGAGACCGTCTCGGACATCGCCTGGGACATGTCCGTGCCAGGATAGAACTGAAGCTTGATCAGTGCCGCGCCCTGGATCGACTTCGACTCGACGTGCTCAATACCAGTGATGTAAAGGAAGTGGTACTCATAGTAGTAGGTGAGGAAACCTTCCATTTGCGCCGGATCCATACCGCCATAGGGTTGCGCGACATAGATCGTAGGCACGCCGAGCGGGGGAAAGATGTCGCGTGCCATGGCGCGAATGCCGAGCGCGGCACCGACCATGACCCCAAGCACTAGCACCAGCACGGTGTACGGTCGGCGCAGTGCAAACTGCACGAAGTTCATCGCTGATCCCAGAAGGTGAGCGTGGCCTCGAGGATGACAAGCTCGCAGTCAAGATTGGGTGCTCGGAAGAGTCCCTCTTCGCCGGTGCCAACCGCAGCCACGGCAAATCCTGGCTCGGTGAGGCCCCGGCGCAATGCGGCTGCCTTCGCCTCGTCCCGCACGATCAAAATTCGCATCACATCAGCAACTCCTCGTCCCGCGCGAAGCGCAGCCCATCATAGCCGGTACGCAGGACTGCACGGAGTGCAGCACCCACGCGGAGCGATCGGGGCTTAGCGCTTCCTCGGCAGGTACAGATCCGTCAGCGTGCCGTCGATCGCCTCGGCGGCAAATGCCACCGTCTCGGACAGGGTTGGGTGGGCATGAACGGTGAGCCCGATGTCCGCGGCGTCGGCGCCCAGCTCGATCGCAAGCCCGGCTTCTGCAATCAATTCACCGGCATTGGTGCCGACGATACCGGCTCCAAGGATGCGGTGCGTCTGCGGATCGGCGATCAGTTTCGTGAAACCCTCGTCGCGAGCGATGGATAGTGAACGCCCACTGGCGACCCACGGAAACGCGGCTTTCTCGATCGTGATGCCCTGCGCTTTCGCCTCGCTTTCAGTCAGGCCGACCCATGCAACTTCCGGATCTGTATAGGCCACGGAAGGAATCACGCGCGCATCGAAAGCGCTCTTGCGCCCCGCGGCCACTTCGGCAGCAACCTTCGCCTCATGAGTGGCTTTGTGCGCCAGCATCGGCGGCCCGGCGATGTCGCCGATCGCAAAGATGTGTGGCACGTTGGTCCGCATTTGCTTGTCGGTCGGAATGAAACCGCGCTGATCCAGCTTCACGCCAGCGGCCTCAGCGCCAATGTTGTTCCCATTGGGCGTGCGCCCGACGGCCACCAGCACATAGTCATAGGTATGGGTACTGCTATTGCCTTCTTTGTCTTCGAACTTCACCTGCAGGCCTTCCTTGCCGGGAGTGACCGCGGTGACTTTGGTATTGAGCAGCACTTCGCTGTACCTGGCTCTGACGCGCTTTTCGAGCGGGCGCACCAGATCCGCGTCACAGCCAGGCATCAACTGCCCAGTCAGCTCGACCACGCTGACCTTCGCACCCAGTGCATCGTAGACGCACGCCATCTCCAGACCGATGATGCCACCGCCGATCACGAGGAAGCGGCCGGGGTTCGGCGGCAGCTCGAGTGCGCCGGTCGAATCGATGATGCGTGGGTCGTCGGGGATGAATGGCAGACGGATCGCCTCCGAACCGGCCGCAATGATGCAGTGCTCGAAGCGGATTCGTTCCCGCTGCTCGCCCTGCGTGACCTCCAGCACGTGCGGGCTGATGAATTTGCCCACGCCCCGCACCAGCTCGACCTTGCGCTGTTTCGCCAACACGGTGAGACCGCCGGTGAGCTTTTTCACGACGCTGGCCTTCCAGTCGCGCAGTTTGTCGAAGTTCAGTGTCGGCGGACCGAATTCGATGCCGCGCGAAGCCATCTCATGCGTCTCTTCGATCACTCTCGCGGCGTGCAGCAGTGCTTTGGATGGGATGCAACCGACGTTCAGACACACGCCGCCGAGCACGTCCCAGCGCTCGACCATGGTTACCTTCAGACCCAGATCTGCGCCTCGAAAGGCACCTGAATAACCCCCGGGTCCGGAACCCAGTACGAGCAGTTGCGTGCTGCGCGAGGCCTCCGGCTCCTGCGCGGGCGCGGTCGCAGAGGGCGGTGTCGTCGGCGACTGCTTGCGCTCTTGCGTCGCCGGTGTGGCCGGGGAAGGCGCAGCTGCCACTACCGGCGTCGGTTTCGCGGCGGCGTCCGCCGCTTCGATGCGGACCAGCGGCGTTCCTTTGGAGACACGGCTACCCTTCTTGACCAGCACCTCGGCGACTTTGCCGGCCGCCGTGGACGGCACGTCCATCGTCGCCTTGTCAGTTTCCAGGGTAATCAGAGCGGTTTCGACTTCAATCCGATCGCCGGGTTTGACCATTACGTCAATGACCGCGACATCCTTGAAGTCTCCGAGGTCGGGGCACGAGACCTCCCCGCTCACGGCACCGCCTCAGCCAGCCCTTGTGCATCGGCGAGCACAGCAGCCAGATAGCTGGTGAAGCGTGCGCCGTTGGCGCCATCGACCACGCGATGATCGTACGACAATGAAAGTGGCAGCATCAGTCGCGGTACGAAGCTGCCGTCGCGATACACCGGCCTGTGGCCCGAGCGCGAGACACCCAGAATGGCGACCTCGGGTGCATTGATGATCGGAGTGAACGCGGTGCCTCCGATACCACCGAGACTCGAGATGGTGAAGCTGCCACCCTGCATTTCGGCCGCGCTGAGTTTGCCGGCGCGCGCTTTGGCGGACAGATCGGCCAGCACGCGCGCGATCTCATAGATGTCTTTTCGGTCGGCGTCGCGAATCACAGGCACCAGCAAGCCGTTAGGCGTGTCGGCAGCGAAGCCCACGTGAAGGTATTTTTTATAGACCAGGTTCTCGCCGCTCGCATCGAGTGACGCATTGAACAGCGGAAACTTCTGCAGTGCCTTGACGCACGCGCGCACGATGAACGCCAGCGGTGTGAGCTTGATGCCCGCAGCTTCGGCGCGGGTCTTCAGCTCCTCACGCAGTTTCTCCATGTCGGTGACGTCCGCCTCATCGAACTGCGTCACGTGCGGCAGGTTCACCCAACTGGCATGCAGGCGCGGCCCGGAAATGCGCTGCACGCGATTCAGTGGCCGGACCTCGATCGGACCAAACTGCGCGAAATCGGGCACGCTGACTCTTGGCAGACCACTGCCGGCAGCGCTGGCGGGCGCGGCAGCCCCCGCCATCAGCGACTTCACAAACGCCTTAACGTCCTCTTCAGTGACACGGCCCTTCTGTCCGCTGCCTGCGACCTTCCCCAGATCCACACCCAGTTCGCGGGCAAATCGTCGCACCGAGGGGCTCGCATGCGCGCCCGCAAAGCTCGCCTCGTTGATCGCACCGGTGATCGCACCGGTGATCGCACCGGCTCGAACTTCAGCACTCGCGGCGGCCTTGGCCGCAACGGGGGCCGGGGTGGCGGACGCAGTCGGTGCAGGCGTCGGTGCACGGGGAGCCTCAGTCTTCGCAGCGGGCGCTGCTTTTTCCGCAGGCGGCGCGGCAGGCTTTTCCGCCGCGCCACCGGCCGCTGCTACGGTCGCGATCAGAGTTCCGGCCGAAACCTTTGAGCCCTTCGAGACGTGCATCTTATCGATGACACCGGCTTCGGTCGAAGGCACATCCATCGTCGCTTTTTCTGTTTCCAGCGTCAGCAATGGCGTCTCAACTTGCACCGTGTCGCCGGCCTTGACCAGCACGTCGATGACAGCAACGTCCTTGAAATCGCCCAGGTCGGGAACGTGAATTTCTTTGGAGGCCAAGGCGCTTCTCTGCACGCTCAACTGTTGAGAGGGTCAGCTTTGTCCGGATCGATCCCCAGCTTCCCGATCGCCTCGACCACGGTCCTGCGATCGATGCGATTTGAGTCGGCCAGCGCCTTCAGCGCAGCCAGCGCAATGAAATTGCGATCTACCTCGAAGTGCTGACGCAACGGCGCGCGAGCGTCGCTGCGACCAAATCCGTCCGTGCCGAGCGTCGCGTAGTCGGGTGTCACCCAGGATCGAATCTGATCGGGCACCGTCCGTACATAGTCAGTGGCTGCGACCAGAGGTCCCTCGCGCCCGCCCAGCAGCGTGCGCACGTACGCAACGCGCGGCGTCTCCGACGGATGCAGCAAGTTCCAGCGCTCACATTCGAGCGCTTCGCGCCGCAGCTCACTGAAGCTCGTGATCGAAAACACATCGGCAGGAATACTGAACGTCTGCTCCAGCAGCGCGGCCGCCGCAATGCATTCGCGCAAAATAGTGCCGCTGCCGAGCAGCGTCGCCCTGAGCTTGCCCTTGCCGCCTGCCTGCAACAGGTAGCCGCCGTTCACGATGCCCTGTTCCGAACCGGCCGGCAGTGCCGGCTGCGGATAGTTCTCATTCATGACCGAGATGTAATAGAACACGCCCTGATTCTCGACGTACATGCGTTGCATGCCGTTCTGGATGATCACGGCAAGCTCATAGGCAAAAGCGGGATCATAGGTGCGGCAGTTAGGAATCGTGGTCGCCACGAGCTGACTGTGTCCGTCCTGGTGCTGCAGACCTTCGCCCGCGAGCGTGGTGCGACCGGCGGTGGCACCGATCAGGAATCCGCGCGCGCGCATGTCGCCAGCGGCCCAGAAAAAATCCCCGACGCGCTGGAAGCCGAACATCGAGTAGTAGATATAGAACGGCACCATGCTGATGCCGTGATTGGCGTAGGAGGTGGCGGCCGCAATCCACGAACAGGCGGAGCCGGCTTCGTTGATACCTTCCTCCAGCATCTGACCTTTCTTGTCCTCGCGGTAGGACATCAGTGTCTCAGCATCAACCGGCGTATAGAGCTGACCGACCGCGGAGTAAATTCCGATCTGACGAAACAGGCCTTCCATACCGAAGGTGCGCGCCTCATCCGGCACGATCGGTACGATGTTCTTGCCGATGCCCTTGTCCTTCAACAGCACGGTCAGAATGCGCACAAACGCCATCGTGGTAGAGATCTCGCGGTCAGCAGTACCGTCGAGAATCGCTCGGAACGCCTCCAGTGGAGGCACCGTCAACGGCGGTGCGCTCGCCTTACGGGATGGCAGATAGCCGCCCAGTTGCTTGCGGCGTGCGTGCAGATAGCGCATCTCATCGCTGTCATCCGCAGGCTTGCGATACGCCAGATCAGTCAGGTCCTGATCGGAGACGGGAATGTTGAACCGGTCGCGCAGCTCCTTGAGCGCGTCGATGTCGAGCTTCTTCTGCTGATGGGCCACCATCTGACCCTCAGCCGTCTTGCCCAGACCAAATCCCTTGACGGTCTTCGCCAGGATGACGGTCGGTACGCCCTTGATGTGGGTGGCCGCCTCGTAGGCGGCGTACACCTTTTGAGCATCGTGACCACCGCGATTGAGACGCCAGATGTCCTCATCGGACATGTTGGCGACCATCTCCTTCAACGTCGGATCCTTGCCGAAGAAATATTCGCGCGTGTACGCCCCACCTTTGGCCTTGAAGTTCTGGTACTCGCCGTCGACGCATTCTTCCATCACCTTTTGAAGAATGCCGCGCGTGTCACGCGCCAGCAGCGGATCCCAGCGCGACCCCCAGATGACTTTGATGACGTTCCAGCCGGCTCCCAGAAACGCAGCTTCCAGCTCCTGGATGATCTTGCCGTTGCCGCGTACCGGACCATCCAGACGCTGCAGATTGCAATTCACGACGAAGATCAGATTGTCGAGCCCCTCGCGCACCGGCATCGTCAATGCGCCCATCGACTCGGGCTCGTCCATCTCGCCGTCGCCGCAGAACGTCCATACCTTGCGATCCGAGGGTGCGATCAGTCCGCGGTTCTCCAGATAGCGGATGAAACGCGCCTGATAGATCGCCATCAGCGGACCCAAGCCCATCGACACCGTGGGGAACTGCCAGAACTCGGGCATCAGCCACGGATGCGGATAGGAACTGAGGCCCCGGCCGCCCACCTCCTGACGGAAATGACTGAGCTGGTCCTCGGTCAGACGCCCCTCCAGAAACGCGCGGCCGTAGATGCCGGGCGAAGAGTGCCCCTGGATGTAAACGAGATCCCCCGGATGATTGTCATCCGGCGCGCGCCAAAAATGGTTGAACCCGACCTCGTATAGGGTGGCCGAGGAGGCATAGCTCGCCAGATGCCCGCCGTACTCGGTGGACTTCTTATTCGCCTTG
>DATMRM010000149.1:0-4217 GCA_035566155.1 Steroidobacteraceae bacterium
CGTAGCGGACGTCGAACAGCTGCTCGATTTCAGACAGTTCGAGCTGGACGCGGAAGCGATGACCCAGACTGTTGACGCGCGGAACGGTCCAGGTGGCGGTGCCGCGCGGGCCGGTGTCGGTGCCGTAGCCGACGCCGAACGAATAGCCACGGCGCGCGTTGTTGGCATGCACCGTGATCGGCACCGTGTGCGTCGCCGGGTCGTGGTCCCCGGCGAGTACTTCGACCGTTGAATAATAAAGACTATCGTCGAGTGCGAACTGAGTACGCAGCAGCTGCAGCGCGTCGTACGGGTCGCCTTCCTTGTAGCGCAGATAGCGGCGAACCTCGTGGTCGCGTACCGCAGTCTGATCGATCGTGGTTTTGCCGAAGCGATAACGCTCGCCGGTGTCGAGCTGCAGATAGATATCGGCCTTGTGGGTCGTCAGGTTGACCTGCAGCTGGCTGCGCACCAGGCGTGCATCGAGATACCCGTAGGTTGCGGCGGCGCGTTCCAGAGCCCCCTTGAACTGGTCGTAGGCCGAGTGACTGAGGCGCTCACCGCGTTGTGGCGGGTGTTCGAGCGCCGTCTTGAATACCGGATCCTGGGCTCCCGGGCCGTCGATCTTGACGCTGACGGTGTCGAGCAGGACCGGCGCGCCCGGATCGATCGAAATCCTCACATGCCAGTGGCGCTGGGCATCGGGCGGCTGAATCGAGTCGGTAACGATGGGTTCGTAGTAGCCGAACGGACGCAGCGCCGAGCGCACTTCATCGTCGATTCGGTTGTACAGCCGCTGTACGGCGTCGGCTTCGATGCGATCGCGGTCCTTGTAGCGCTCGAGGCTCAGCAGTGCCAGCACGTTGCGGCGGATGTCGCCGTCGACTCCATCGATGTCGATTTTAATGTCAGCCAGCGCGGGTCGCGTCAGCACGGTCAGCAGGGTCAGCGCGGTCAGCAACCACGTCGCGCGACATGGCCTGGAACAGGGTCGATGGTTGCTCAAGACTTGGTGCGCGTCTGCTCCAGCATCCAGGCTTCAATCAGCCGTCGGGCGATCGTGAAGATGGGTGGCAACAATAGGGCTGCTTGCGACTGCAGCTGCTGCAAACTCATCCAGCGGGCGTCCTCCAGTTCGCCGTCCAGCCGCACCGGGCCGCGGGTTGCGCCGGCGTGAAAACCGAGCATGAGCGACGCCGGGAAGGGCCACGCCTGGGAGGCGATATAGCGTACCCAGGAAACGCGCGTGCCGGTCTCCTCCTCGACCTCGCGCGCCACGGTTTGCTCGAGGCTCTCTCCAGGCTCTGCGAAGCCGGCGAGCGCCGAATAGCGTCCTTTGGGCCAGCTCTTCTGGCGCCCGAGCAACGCGTGATCCCCGTCGGTCACCAGCACGATGATCGCCGGGTCGATCCGGGGGAAGAATTCGGACCCACAGGCAGCATTGGTGCATCGCAATACATGGCCGGCGCTCCGCGGTTCGTTGCTGGCTCCACACACACCGCAGTGGCGGTGACGCGAGCGCCAGATCACCAGCGCGCGCGCGAGGCTCAGCAGTTCAATCTCGCTCGCCGGCAGGACCGCTAGAAGCGGCCGCAGTTCCTGAAATTCCGTACCCGGGACCTCCAGCTGCAGCTCCGGAGGCAGATCGACCAGCACGATCCGATGGCCCTCGAACCACCCGAGCAACGACAGCTCCGACTCCGGCCGCCTGGCGATGACCGGATGCTCAGCCGTCAGGAAAGCGATCTGCGTCGGGGCTTGCGGTGACACCAGGTGAGTGGTGCCGCGGGTGACCAGATAGCGGGTCTCGGGGTCACGTGCGGCGTCGCGCGCCCAGTCAGGATTCAGCCGTGCTTCGGAGCGACGCTCCAGCGTGGATGTCGGCGGCTCCGAATTCGGTGATGCGCTCATCAGGGCTCAAGTCTTGCAGACCGCGCCTCGGTGCGGCAAGGGAATCGTCGGCGCACAGCGCACAGCGCGGTGCTCTGAGCGACCAGCGATCGATGATCAGCACTGCAGAGCACTCACGGCACGCGCTCAGCACCAGCTCGTCCCCACGCACCAGCGCGGTCAACAGAAATACCGCGTGCTCGAACGAGATCATCGTTTCCGGGATCAACGAGCGGTATACCCCATAGGCATGACACAACAGCTCACCCCGGCCGAGGGAGGGCAGCGTACCGAGCAACTCCGGGGCCGGGCCGCCGGGTAAGGCGCCGACCAGGCAGCACAGGCTCGCGAGCAGCGCCGCTTCCTGTCGCGAGCGTGTGCTGCGCATAAAGAAGCCAGCCTGCTGTGGCGACTTGCCGCGATGTCGGATCAAGGGCTTGGCGCGCGCGTCGCATAAGTAGGATCGGTAGAGCTTGCGGATGCGATCGTCGCTCAGCCCGGTCCACACACGGATCGTGTGCGTGCGAGCTTCGTTGCGAATGAACTGCATGGCGACGTCGAAGCGCGATCGATCGCGACTGTAGCGGTCGTCCGAAATCCGCATCATATTTCTCCCAAGTATGTTACCAGTTACAAATTCGGTGCAAATATGGCAGATATGGCGGTGAGCTCCAAGGGGCAAGCGCCTCACTATATTTCCCGGGATTCTGGAGGAATGCGATGTCAGCTTACTTGCCACCGCCGACGCAGCTCGGCAACTGGGATGATGCCTTGCTGGCCCCGGTCGCCGAAGTGAACGATCAGATGCTCGAGTTGCTCAAGTCGATGGCGGCTGCACCCGCGATGTCGCAGCCGCGCGTGACGCCGCGATTGGTCCAGCTGCTGCGCGAGCACTGGCGGCGCCTGGATGCCAGGGCGCAGCGACGCCTGTCGGCTTGTCCCTATCTGCTGCTCGATGCGGACTTCGCGCAAACGGCGCGCTGGCAGCGGCTGTTGTCAGCGGGCGTCATGGACGCGCCAGCGCGTGGTGGCTACTTCAGCGGGCCCTCCGGCGTCAGCCTGATACGCCGCATGCTGCTGCTGGCCTGGCATTTGGCGCGCTCCAATCGCCTGATGGCGGCTGTGACCCTGGGGCTGACTGCGCCGGTTGCTGAACGCATCGCGGCGACGCCGCTGAAGGATCTGGAAGCCATCGCGGAACTGGCCCCGGCGTGGATTGCACCGCGCTGGGAACAACAGACCAGGGTCTGGCAACAGCTCATCACCGCAGCCTGCAGCGAGCATCCGCTGGCATTGCGTCAGGCGCAGCTGCGCGGACTGCAACTGCTGGCGCGTGAACATACACGCGCTGACGGGGGCGCCGTATGCTAAGTTGCGAGGTTTCAAGTGATAAGGACCGGTACTGCGAGCTATGCTTGCGCTTTCAACCCGCGCCCTCACCAAGACATACAACAACGGGGTACACGCTCTGCGTGGGGTCGAACTGGACGTCGAAGAAGGGGATTTCTTTGCGCTGCTCGGCCCCAATGGCGCTGGCAAAACGACTCTGATAGGAATCGTCACCTCGCTGGTCAACAAGTCCGGCGGCACGGCGGCGGTTTTCGGCTACGACATCGACCGCTCGCTGGAGCGTGCGAAGTCGTGTATCGGCGTGGTGCCTCAGGAGCTCAATTTCAATCAGTTCGAGACGCCGATGACCATCGTCGTCAACCAGGCAGGCTTCTACGGTATTCCGCGCGCTGAAGCGCGCGTGCGAGCGGAAAAGTATCTGAAGCAGCTACAGCTGTGGGACAAGCGCAATAGCACAGCCCGCGGACTGTCCGGCGGCATGAAGCGCCGGCTGATGATTGCCCGAGCCCTGATGCACGAACCGCGGCTGTTGATTCTGGATGAACCCACCGCTGGCGTTGATATCGAGATCCGCCGCTCCATGTGGGAATTCCTGCGCGGGATCAATGCGAGCGGCACCACCATCATTCTGACGACGCACTATCTGGAAGAAGCCGAGAGTCTGTGCCGCAACATTGCGATCATCGACAAGGGCAATATCGTCGAGCGCGATCGGATGGGCAATCTGCTGCTGCGATTGCACACCGAAACCTTCGTGCTCAACACGCGCAAGCCGGTCAGTTCGGCTCCGAGTGTCTCGGAGTTCGCGGTACGGCTGGTCGATGAGCACACCCTGGAGGTCGACATATCCAAGGATCAGAACCTGAACGAGTTGTTTTCGCGCCTGACGGTGCTCGGCATCGATGTGCTGAGCATGCGCAACAAGGTCAACCGGCTCGAGGAAATTTTCATGCGTCTGGTGGAAAACCGGGGCAAGAATGCTTGAGCGCAGCACCGTC
>DATMRM010000150.1:0-2330 GCA_035566155.1 Steroidobacteraceae bacterium
GATCTTCAGCAGATCGACCGGCAGCGTGCGCAGGTAGACCAGCGAACTCAGACCGGTGCCGAAGTCGTCCAGCGCGATGTGACAGCCCAGCTTGCGCAGCCGTCGCATCAGCGGTTCCGCCCGGCTAAGGTTGCCGATGGCCGCGCTCTCGGTCAGTTCGAAGCACAGCGAACCCGGATTCAGAGCGCTGTCTTCCACCAGTTTGACCACGTATTCGGTGAACTCCGCGTCCTGCAGCGATTGACCGGAGAAATTGATGTTGAACACGATCTGGCTGGCGCTCAGCACTTCCGCATGCGGTTTCAGTATCTCGATCGAACGCGCGATTACCCAACGGTCGAGCGTGGGCATCAACTGGTAGCGGTGCGCGGCCGACATGAAGTGGTCGGGGCCGACGATCTCGCCGTTCTCACCCACCATGCGCAACAGCACTTCGAAGTGCGGCGGCCCGCGATGCCCCCCCAGGGGCACGATCAGCTGCGCGTTGAGTTCGAGCCGGTTGTCAGCGATCGCGCCGCGCAAGTCGGCAATCAGGTTGATGTCCGTGAAACGGCGCACGATGCTCTCGTCGGTTTCCTGATAGACCTCGACGCGGTTGCGCCCGCGATCGTTGGCCGCCTTGCAGGCGGTCTCGGCGGCTGCGAAAGCGTGCACCAGTTCGTTCGACTTGGGATCGACCGCTGACACCCCGATGCTAATCGATACCTGCATCTTGCCGTCGCCGAAGGCCGCGCCGACTTCTTCGGCGCCGGAACGCAACGCCTCGGCGAACTTGGCGGCATCCTCCAGCTTCGCAGGCAACAGGATCGCGAAGCGATCGCCGGAGATTCTCGCCGCAATGGCGCCACCGGGCGGCAGGCGCGTACGGATCAGCTCACCGAGCTGAGCGATCACCCGGTCGCCCATTGGCATGCCGTAGTTGTCGTTGATGACGTGCAGGCGGTTGATATCGATGAACAGCGCACTCCACGCGCGCTTGAAGCCCTGACCTTTGGCGGTCCGGTCCTCGTCGAGCGTGGCTCGAACGCGCTGTTCGAACGCCGGACGCGTCAGCAGGCCAGTCAGCGCGTCGTAGCTGTGCGTCACAATCGAGGCGACGCGGCGCGCCAGCAACTCGGTGAGACGCCCGTGATGGGCTGTGAATTCGGGTGCGCTCTCGGCTCGAAACAGTGCCAGGACTCCCATCGCCCGGCCGTCGGGACGCGCGATCGGGCAGGCCAGCACCCGATAAGCCGCGCAGTTCTGACCCTGCTGCAATACCATGCGATTGACGATCGTGGCCTGACGCCGCACATGCGCCATCGACAGCAGATGCCGATGTGCTTTGGCGAGCAATGAGGTCTCCAGCGGCGCATCGGCGGAGACCTGAACCATCGCGATGCCCTTCTCGGGCACGATCAGCGCTGACAGGCCGACTCGCAGATGTTCGGTCGCACTCTGAACGATCGCCTTCAGGTCGTTGCTGTTTTCCGCTTTGCTGTCGCCGCCACCGGATACCGACAGCAGCATCTCCAGATCATTGTCCTGCTCGAGCATCGAGCTCTGCAGATTCAGAATCTCATCGCGCGCGAGCAGCTCGCGCCGCAGACATTCGATCGCAGGCTTCACCAACGCCTGCACGAAGCTGAATGGGCGTTGCTCGTGCTCGCCATTGCCCGGTCTGAAGTTCAAACTCACGACCGCAAACGGGGTTGCCGGCCGTGAGCCGTCGTCGCGTCGCAACCAGAACAGGTACACCGCCTCGCCGCGGGCAAACCGTTGCTCGCCCGAGGCGACCGGCTCGGCCTCGGCGGTCTTGATCGACAGCGGCACAATGCCGCTGAGCTCCGGCCCGACCCCTTCGCTGCTCCAGTAGAGTTCACCGCGCTCATTGAACACGCTCAACGTGTCCATGCGTGGCAGCAGCGCGCGCAGCAACTGCGCGTACGGCTCCAGCGAGGACGAAGCGGTCGCGGGACGCCCTAGGGCGGGTGTATTCATTGCGTTCTATGGGGTTTCAAGAGCGTCAGCATCGAATATGAAGCGACCATAATCCTTGACGGAGGTCGCTATTCAGGCGAGCAAAGCGAGACCCCGTGCTCACTGCCCGAGTCGTTCAGGGAGGGGGACTGGAGGTCCGAAACCACGGTGTAGGATCAACCGGTTTGCCTGCGCGGCGGATCTCAAAATAGAGCTCCGGCGAGGCCCTTCCGCCGGTATCTCCGGCCGCGGCGACCGCCTCTCCGCCGGCCACCGGGTCGCCTGCCGCCTTGAGCAGCCGATCATTATGTCCGTACAGGCTCATGTAGCCTTCCCCGTGGTCAATGATCACCAGCAGTCCCAGCCCCGGC
>DATMRM010000151.1:0-6704 GCA_035566155.1 Steroidobacteraceae bacterium
TGCATGAAGCCGACGCCCTCGACTTCGACTGGAGTTCCCTGGCGCGCAAACTGGGTGCGCCGCTGCGCCTGATCGGCAACCTGCCCTACAACATTTCCACTCCCCTACTGTTCCGGCTGCTCGCGGCGGCACCGGTCATTCGCGACATGCACTTCATGCTGCAAAAGGAAGTCGTGGATCGCATTGTGGCCGATCCGGGCAGCCGCAACTATGGCCGCCTGACGGTCATGCTGGCTCCGCGTGTGTCGGCGGCGCGCCTACTCGATGTCGGGGCCGGCGCTTTCCACCCGGTCCCAAGGGTTGCCTCCAGCGTCGTGCGGTTGACGGTGCTGCGCGAGCCGCCCGATTGGGCGCAGTCCGAGATGTATGGGAAAGTGGTGCTGGCCGCTTTCAGCCAGCGGCGCAAGACACTGCGCAACGCACTGCGCGCGTACCTGACGGCGCCGCAGATGAGCGCCGCGGGAATCGATCCGGGCGGGCGTGCTGAGACCCTGTCACCGGCGCAATTCGGCGCGCTGGCGCAGGCAGCCGCCGCTGTGTTTCACTAATGGCATGCCCGACTATCACCGAATCCTGGCGGCTATCGATCTGACCGAGGACAGCCGTTCGGTAGCGCGCCGGGCGGTAGAGATTGCCCGCATCGCCAATGGCAGCGTGCACCTGTTGCACGTGCTCGAGTTCGTTCCGGTCGAACCGATGAGCGATACCCTGGTACCTGTGGTACAGATCGATGATCAGATGCTCGCGCGCGCGCGCGCGCAGATCCAGGCGCTGGCAGCGGAATTGGGGCTGCCAGCCGATTCGGCCACGGTGGAAGCGGGCAGCGCGAAAAGCGAGATCCTGCGCCACGCCCGTCAACGCAATGTCGATCTGATCGTTCTGGGCTGCCGTGAGCGCCACGGTCTGTCGATTCTCGTCAATCGCACGGAGGACACGGTATTGCACGGCGCGCCGTGCGATGTGCTGGCCGTCCGGGTACGCTAGGCGTGCGCCACAAGATTACCATCGAGGTGGAGACCAACTACCTGGATGAACAATCCGAGCCGCGCGAACAGCGCTACGTCTTCGCCTACACCATCACGATACGCAATGAAGGCGATGTACCGGCCAAGCTGCTGACACGCCACTGGATCATCACCGATTCCAACGGGCGCGTGCAGGAAGTGCGCGGCGACGGCGTGGTCGGCGAACAACCCTACCTCAAGCCGGGACAGGGATTTCGATACTCCAGTGGCGCGGTACTGGAAACTCCGGTCGGTACCATGCAGGGCAGCTATCAGATGCTCGCTGATGACGGTGCCAAGTTCGAAGCACCGATTCCCGCGTTCCGCCTGGCCATCCCCGGCATGTTGCATTGAGATGGCTCGCTGGGCGATCGGCGACGTCCAGGGCTGCTGCGACGAACTCGAAGAACTGCTGCATCGTATCCGCTTCTCGAGCGAACGCGATCAGATATGGTTCGTCGGCGACCTCGTCAATCGCGGACCGCGCTCGCTGCACACCCTGCGGCTGGTGCGCTCTCTTGGCGAGAACGCGCTGTGCGTACTGGGCAATCACGATCTGCACCTGCTGGCGGTTGCGCTGGTCGGCGCCAAGCTGCGCAGGAACGATACCCTGAATGACATACTCGCCGCGCCTGATCGCGACTCGCTGATCGAGTGGCTGCTGTACCGGCCGCTGGCGCATTACGAGCCGCAGCGCGGCGATCTGCTGGTACATGCCGGCGTGGTGCCGCAGTGGAGCGCGGGGCTGACACTGGAGCTGGCGCGCGAGGTCGAGCAGGCGCTGCGGCATGACGCCCGCGGACTGCTCTCAACGATGTACGGCGATGAGCCCGATCACTGGCAGCCTGCGCTATCGGGCGTGGATCGCCGACGATTTACCGTCAATGTGCTCACGCGGATGCGATTCATGACAGTCGAGGGGCGGATCGATCTCAAACAGAAGGGCAAACCGCAGTCCGCACACAAGCCCCTGATCCCGTGGTTCAAGGCGGCGCACCGGCAGACCGCTCAACTGCGCATCATCTTCGGCCATTGGTCGGCGTTGGGTCTGCACCAGGAGCCGAACATCCTGGGACTGGACAGCGGCTGCGTGTGGGGAGGTTCACTCAGCGCCGCCAATCTGGACGATCCGGGCTCCCCAATCGTCAGTGTGCCGAGTCGTCAGCCGCGTTCCATCGAACAGTGATGCTTGACGTGTCCGGCAGATAAGTACCCGGCGCGAGCTTCAGCACCAGATTCTTGCCCTGTGGCGGTACCTGGAACACCACGCGCTGTGAGCCCACGACTTCCAGGCGTCCGAAGCTGCCCGGACGCACCAGAAACTCCAGCCGGACCGGCCAGCCGACCGACTTGACGGCGCTGATCGTCGCGCTCCCCTCACCGCTCAGCGCCGTCAGATCGAACTGCAGGGTATTGCGGTCCCAGAACTGAAGGATGCTGGCAGCACTGTCGGATTCGACCGTCACCTGGTGTACCGCAGGCGGTGGCGGCTTCTGCCTGTGGTGCCAGGGCCAATGCCAGTGCATCGCGCAGGCTGACAGCGCCAGACACAGCGTCGCCAGCAACGCACCTCGAAGACCCGATCTACCCGGCATATGGTTCAAAGTCGCCTCCACTAGGCAATACGCTTACCATACGCGAACTATAGCCGTCGTGAGATTTGTCGGAAAACCTCGACATGCGTGCCTTGAGACCTATCCATTTCAAGCAGTGGATCGACGCCAACCGACACCTGCTGCGGCCGCCAGTCGGCAACAAGGTCATTTATACCGATAGCGAGTTCATCATTCAGGTGGTCGGCGGACCGAATAGCCGCAAGGACTTCCACGTTGATCCGGCCGAAGAATTCTTCTACCAGCTTGAAGGCAGGATGGTGCTGCGCATTCTGGAGAACGGCAACATCGTCGACGTGCCGATTCCGGCCGGGGACATCCTGCTGCTGCCGCCACAGACGCCGCATTCTCCGCAGCGCCACCCGGACTCGGTGGGGCTGGTCATCGAGCGGCGACGCCGGCCGGGCGAGTTGGATGG
This sequence comes from Steroidobacteraceae bacterium, assembly GCA_035566155.1. Classification (GTDB taxonomy): domain Bacteria; phylum Pseudomonadota; class Gammaproteobacteria; order Steroidobacterales; family Steroidobacteraceae; genus FEN-1191. Next base: position 3,036 of record DATMRM010000151.1, read on the forward strand.
CCTGCAGTGGTATTGCGAGAATTGCTCCCATCTACTGTATGAGGAATTCTTTCCGCTCACCAACATCGAGGCGCAGTTCCAGCCGGTTTTCGATCGTTTCTTTGGCAGCTTGTCACTGCGCACCTGCAAGCGTTGTCACGCCGTCATGGAGCCACCGACTTCGGTTCCCGAGACACATGGCACGCAATGAGCGCCCTCAGTGGGCACGTCTGGACATCGATGGAATCGGACTGCTGGCCGATCTGGCTGCCGGCACGAGCCTCGCTCGTATGCTCGATTTCAAAGGCGCTCAGCTGCGTTGCTTCAGTGCTCCCGCGGCCAGCAGTAAAGCGCTGCAGACCGCCGATTTCACCGGTCGCGTCGAGCGCGGCGGCAGTTGCAACTGCAATGTCCTGACTCTCACGCCTCATGCGAACGGCACTCACACCGAATGCGTGGGGCACCTGACGGCGCAACCGCTGGATGTCTACAAGGTCATTCCGCAGCGCCTGTTGATCGCGACGCTCCTGACGGTCGAGCCCGAACTGGCGGGCGACAGTGAAGACAGCAGCAGACCGCCGCCGCGGGCGACGGATCTGCTGATCACGCGGGCAGCGCTTGAACGCGCCTGGCCAGCCGCAGCCCTCGCGCGGCTTTCCGGACGCAGCGCCGTGATCCGTACGCTACCCAACGCGCGCGACAAGTTCGTCGAGGACGGCGGTGCCTCAGCACCCTACCTCTCGAGTGAAGCCGCCGCGTGGCTGGTCGCGCGCGGCATCGAACACCTGGTGCTCGACATACCCTCGGCCGATCGCACCAGCGACAGTTTCGAGATGACCGCGCACCGCATTTTCTTTGGGCTGGCCGACGGCAATACCACGCTCGGCGACGCGCAGCGGCGTGACTGCACGATCACCGAACTGGCGTTCGTACCTGAATCCGTGACCGACGGCTGGTACTTCCTGTCACTACAGATTCCGGCAATCACAGGCGATGCCATCCCTTCACGTCCCGTGCTCTATCCGCTGCGCACGGCATGAGCGGCGAGTCCTTCGATCAGCAGCTCAGCTGGGCACGCGCGCAGGACGCGGCCGACCCGCTGGCGGCGTTGCGCAAGGAATTCGTTCTGCCGACCGATGCCTATGGCAGACCGCTGTTATACCTGTGCGGCCATTCACTGGGACTGGCGCCGCGCAACGCACGCGCCCAGGTGGACGTCGAGCTGGAGCGCTGGGAGCGTCTGGGTGTGCTGGGGCACCACAGTGGACAGCCGCGCTGGATCGACTACGCCGAGAGCCTGCAGCCATTGCTGGCGCAGCTTGCCGGCGCGCTACCGCAGGAAGTCACAGCGATGAACTCGCTGAGCGTGAATCTGCATCTGTTGCTGGCGAGTTTCTACCGACCGCGCGCCGAACGCCGCGCGATCCTGATTGAAGCCGGCGCCTTCCCCTCCGACCGACATGTGGTGGCATCGCAGATCGCCTGGCACGGCGGGGATCCCGCGCGCGATCTGATTGAGCTCGCGCCCAGGAGCGATGAGGACCTGCTGCGGGCCGAGGATATCGAGGCTTCGATCGCTTCACAGGCCGCACACCTGGCCCTGGTTCTGTGGCCCGGAGTGCAATACCGCACCGGACAGCAGTTCGATCTGGCCGCGATCGCCCGCGCCGCTCATGCTGCTGGCGCGAACGCCGGCTTCGACATGGCGCACGCCATTGGCAACGTGCCGTTGTCGCTGCATGCGGATGAGGCCGATTTCGCTGTCTGGTGCAGCTACAAATACCTCAATGCCGGCCCCGGCGCGGTCGGCGGCGCGTTCGTGCACGAGCGGCATCTGAAACGCGCCGATCTGCCACGGCTGACGGGCTGGTGGGGACATCATTCCGGCACGCGCTTCGAGATGTCCCACCAGTTCGAACCGGCCGAGGGGACCGCGGCGTGGGCACTCAGCAATCCACCGATCCTCTCGAGCGCGCCGCTGCGCGCATCGCTGCCACTGTTCGCAAGCGCGGGCATGCCGGCCCTGCGTGCCAAATCCATCGGTCTGACCGGTTATTTCGAGACGCTGCTGAAGCAGCTCGCAGGCGAGCACCTGCGCCTGGTGACACCAGCCGATCCGGCGCAGCGCGGCAGTCAGCTCTCGGTACGGCTGATTCACGGCGCCGAGCGCGGCCGCCGTATATTCCAGGCACTGACGGCCCGCGGTATTGTCGCTGATTGGCGGGAGCCGGACATCATCCGCCTGGCTCCGGCGCCGATGTACAACAACTACGAAGAAGTCCTGCGCAGCGCGTGGCACCTGGGCGAGATCCTGTCCGCGCGGCCTTGAACGATGGCCGACTTCACGATCGTTGGCGCCGGACCGGTCGGAGCGTTGATGGGTCTGCTGCTGGCGCAGCGTGGACACCGCGTGCACCTGCGAGAGCGCCGACCCGATCCACGCCTCACGCCTACCGAGCGTGGCCGCTCGATCAACCTCGCGCTGTCGGCACGCGGGCTGGTGGCACTGGGGCGGGCAGGAGTGCTCGAACGTGTCAGGGCTTCGATGATCACGATGCCGGGTCGCATGCTGCATGATGAACGGCAGCAGCTCGAATTCCTGCCCTATGGTCAGAACCAGCACGAGGTCAACTATTCGGTCAGCCGCGCGCAGCTGAACCGCGTGATCGTCGAGGCTGCCGGTGAGCATCCAGCGATCGATCTGCGCTTCCACCAGCGCTGTGTCGATCTCGATCCGCACTCCGGCATGGTGCAACTGCGCGACGAGCAGACTGGCCAGCTGCACAGTGAGTCAACCCAAATCCTGCTGGGCGCCGATGGCGCCGGGTCCAGTGTACGCGGCGCACTGGTCAAACACGGCCTGACCCGCATCAACGAGATGCCGCTGCCACATGACTACAAGGAACTCGCGATCGCCCCGGTCGCTGATAGCCGCCACGGCGGCTATGCATTCGAGCCCCGGGCATTGCACATCTGGCCGCGGGGCGGCTTCATGCTGATCGCGCTGCCCAACATGGATCGCAGCTTCACGGCGACGCTGTTCCTGCCGCGGCATGGCGACTGCAGCTTCGAGCGACTGCAGGACAGTCGGGTGCTGGGGGAATTCTTCCGGTATCAGTTCGAGGATGCCGCCGTTGTCATCCCGGATCTGCACCAGCAGTTTCAGCAGCATCCGCAGAGCCACCTCGGCACGATCGATTGTCAGGGATGGCACGCAGGCGGTCGCGTGCTGTTGATCGGCGATGCCGCTCACGCCGTCGTGCCGTTTCACGGTCAGGGTCTGAACTGCGGATTCGAAGACTGTGTGGTACTCGACCGACTGCTATCACAGAGCCCGGACGTCGCCACCGCACTGGCCTCGTTCGAGCGCGAGCGGCAACCCAACACCAGCGCACTGGCGGAAATGGCGCTTGAGAATTACGTGGAGATGCGCGATGACGTGCGCTCGCCAGAGTTCGCACCTCGCAAGGCCCTGGCCACTTCCCTGGAACGGGCGTTTCCGGGACGGTTCATTCCACGCTACTCCATGGTGACATTTCATCCGGAGATCTCCTATGCCGAGGCACGCAGGCGCGGCGCACAGCAGCAGGTTGTGCTCGAGCGTCTGGTTGAGGAATTTCCAGCGATCGATTCGGATGAGCTGCCGCCCGAGGCAGTGACCGCTGCGCGCCAGTACCTCCAGGAGGCGGG
>DATMRM010000152.1:0-6005 GCA_035566155.1 Steroidobacteraceae bacterium
AACCCTGGACCTTCAGTATTTCATCTTTCGCGGGGATCAGACCGGCCGACTGCTCACGGCTGCGTTGCTGCGAGCAGCCGACCGCGGTGTCCGCGTGCGGGTCCTGGTGGACGACGGCGACGTCGCGGCTGGGGATGAGCAGATCCTCGCGCTCGACGGACATGCTGGTGCCGAAGTCAGGTACTTCAATCCGTTTGCCTATCGCGGGCGCTCAAGATTTCGCCGGAGCCTGGAGTTCCTGTTCAATGGGCGCCGCCTCGACTATCGGATGCACAACAAGCTGCTGGTGGTCGACAATTCTGTGGCGCTCGTGGGCGGACGCAACATCGGCAATCAATACTTCCAGGTGGATCCGGACTCCCAGTTTGCTGACGATGACGTCTTCGCCGCGGGTCCGATTGTCAGGCAGCTCTCCGCAACCTTCGATGAGTACTGGAATAGCGAGCTTGCGCTACCAGCACGCGCATTGAGCCCTGTCAAACCCACATCAACGGCGAGCACGCATTCGCGCGCGGGGTCGCATAAGTCATCGCAACGGTTAGCGCAGACGTCCAAGTCCAATGGCGTTGACTACCTAGGCCGCAGTGCCAGCGGGGAGCCCTACGCCGGAATCCTCTCCGGCCGCTTGGCGCTGGTCTGGGCGCCTGCGGAAGTGGTTTGTGACAACCCCGAAAAAAGAAAAATCGAACATGGCGCGCGCGCTGGCAAGCTGATGGCTCCCTCGGTAGTGGCCGCTGCCAATGGCGCACAAACCGAGCTGCTAGTGGTCACACCGTACTTCGTGCCATCGGACGACGAATTGACGATCCTGAAGGATCTGCGCCAGCGCAACGCGCACGTCGGGATTCTCACCAATTCGCTCGAGACAGCCCCTGGGCTGACCGCCTATGCGGGTTACACGCACTATCGGGTGCCGCTACTCAAGGCCGGCGTCAATCTGTACGAGGCGCGCGCGCGGCTGGGCAATGCTCGCGGCAGCGGTCAGACAGCCAGGCTGTCCAGATATGGCCACTACGCGTTGCACGGCAAGCTGTTCGTCATTGACCGCCAGAGAGTCTTCATCGGCTCGATGAACTACGATCAACGATCGCGAAATATCAATACCGAGGTCGGACTGATCATCGATAGCGGCGAGCTTGCCCGGCAGACGGCGGCGCGATTCACGGCCATGGTCCAGATGGACAATGCCTACACGTTGGCACTGCGCCCGGGCGGAGCAAATATCAAATCACGCCTGGTGTGGGATACGCTGGAAAACGGCAAACCGATCGAATACCAACGCGAGCCGGCACGCAGCAGCTGGCAAAGAATGCGAGCTCGATGGCTGTCACTGCTGCCGCTGGATAGTGAGCTTTGAGTGACCCGCGGCCCTCAAGCCGGCACTGCGTCGAGTTTGCGCGGGCGCGGTGCGGGCATCAGCGCCCACCGTACGTCAATGAGCGCGTGCAGGATGATCGGTAGCAGCAACGATCCGGTCGCGATATAGAGCGCGCAGAAGAACGCACCAAGAAGTCCCGTTACCAGCACGCCGGTGATCTTCTCTTCCGACGCCGCGAAAGAACTCGGGATGGTTTGCGAGCTGCGGCATCCACAGGCTGTCCGCTAGAACCAGACTTCGAGGCGTCAGCTTGCTCCAATCGAATCCGAGCGCACCGAGCGCCAGCACCGCGCTGATCCACTCGAACGCGAGAATCTCACGATACATGCGGCTGCGCGCACCGGCATCGCCGTTGGCAGTCGCCTGTTTGAGCTGTCGGTAGAGCGACTGTGCCCGGGCTGCATCGCGGACGATATATCCGACCAGCAGGATTTCGATGATGACGGATACGTAATGCATGAGCGTCTACCTTTCGTTAGGTTTCCGAGCGGGTCAGTTCGCGGATGTAGTCCACCAGTTTCGCGGCTTCTTCGATCTGCCGCTGCCGGCGCGGCTGCAGGTAGTATCGAAATACCAGCAGTTCGATCAGCAGCCCGAGCAGAACCAGCGCCAATGAAGTTGAGAAGTGGCGCCAATCCCAGGCCAGCACGCCTGCGCCCAGTACCCAGGCGACGAGCAGGTAGATGAGCCCAAAGCGTAGCGTGCGCGCGCGCGCCACGGCTCGGCGATGCGCCAGCTCGGCGTAGGCCACAGTGGTCTGTGCGGTCGCTTTCCACGCCCCTCGCGCCACCCACCAGACGTAACCGCCTAAGATTGGGACCAGCGTCCACACGCCTACTACCGCCCCATACATGAATGCCGTTGCGTAGTGCAGCGCTCCTGCGAGCGACAATGCCATGAGCAGCAGCAACACGACGATGGCCGCGCCGGTCTTGAGATTCTGTCGCGAGATCTTGCGCTTGAGCGCAGGAAACGGATCGGTCCGTTCGCGCCATTCGCGCTTCCAGCTGTCCAGTTCGGCGTCGATCATCGGGTGCGCTCCTGCAGCGCCTGCTTCAGCGCTGCTCTGGCCCGATTCAGGCGTACCGCGACATTGCCCTCCGTGATTCCGAGCACAGCGGCGATGTCGGCCTGGGCGAGGTCTTCCAGCCACAGCATCACGACCTGCCGGTAGGTGAGTGGCAACGTCTGAATGGCCGATCGCAGCCGATCGTGCTGATCAATCGTCGCGACCTGCTGGTCTGGGCGAGGCTGCGGATCGACCAGTTCCAAATGCGGCAGCTCATCGAGGCGCTGGTGTGCCGCCGGTCGTCGATAGGTGTGAGTCAAACCGCGGTTATGACCGATGCGGTAGACGAAGGTGCGTTCGGAGCATTCGCCGCGAAACTGCGGCAGTGCCTGCCATATCGCCAGGGCAATCTCCTGCATCAGTTCCTCACGCACGCTCGCTACCTTTTCGTACCCTGCGGTAAGGCGCGACAAGGCGGGCCCGTACTCGCGCATGATGCGATCGAAGCGCTGCTGCGCACTCTCAGCGGTTGCCTTGTTCATGGCTCGAGCGCGCTCGTCGTATCCCCCGATGCCAGGACATGGCGTGGTGTCGACCAGCAAGCCAAGATCTCCTCGTCATATTCTTGATCTATGAGAGGTAGTCTCGGGGTGTGCGAAAACCTTACGGGGCTCGTTGGAAGGCGCCTTGGCAACGTGGGCCGAAGCTTCTAGCCACCGGGGCTCGGCAGTTTAGCGCCTCGCGTGTACCCCATTGATTTTAAACGGCCCCAGCCGACCCGTAGACGCTGGAGCCGTCGCTGCCTGGACGCGGAGTTAGCTGGTCGGCTTGGTCGGATCGGCGGTGGTGGAGACTCGATTCCGGCCAGATCGTTTAGCGGCATACAGGGCCAGATCCGCTCGCTCCAGCAGCGACTCCAACGAAGCTTCCTTGGCCACGTTCGCGATACCGATCGACAACGTGACATTCTCAACGTATTGATCGTGACCGACCAATCGCAGGCGTCGCTGCAACAGAGTGGTCCGAATCTGCTCGGCCAGTGCCGTGGCCCCGGCGATGCTGGTGTCGGGCAGTAGCACTGCAAACTCGTCACCCCCCAGCCGTGACGCGATGTCGGCACCTTTGATGCGAGCGCGCACGATCTGCGCCACAGCGCGCAGCACCTGGTCTCCCACCAGATGGCCATAGGTATCGTTGATGGCCTTGAACTCATCGACATCAATCAACAGCAGGGAGGCGCCGGCCAGCGGCGCGGTTCCATCGTAGAGCTTTGAGACGACTTCTTCGAAGCCGCGGCGATTAAGCAGTCGCGTCAGCGGATCATTCAGCGCTTCCACTTGCGCGCGCGCCAATCGCTCCGTCAGGGTGAGCACCTCTTGAGCACTGGTATCCAGTTGCCGGGTCAGCGTCAGATTGGTGACTCGCATCTGTTGCGTCTCCGCCAGAAGCTCGCTCACGATGTGCTGTAGCGATTCCAAAGCGGTGGGTTGCTGCAACTGCGTTGCGTGCCCTTCCAGGGTTGCGCCGAATTGCATGAAATGAACCCCGGTGTGGGAAATGACCTGGGAGGTCTCGTGGAGCAATTCGGCCAGACGTTCCTCCACGCGTTCGATGGTTTCGCGGTCTCGCGACACGATGTGCCGGGTATAGAGATTCCTGACATCGATGTCGGTCAGCGGCGTACTGTCGGAAATACGCTCCTCGAGCGCCCGACTGAGCGAGGGATTCACGCCAGCCGCATGTTCGTACCAGAGCGCATAGCTGGCCGGATGAAATCCGGCTTGCTGCTTGCCCATGAGGCCGACGACAATTCGTAAGAGTTCCGCGCTCTGTTCCCTACTCTGTTGATAGTCCATACTTTCGGCTCTCAACTCCTTTCCACGGTGAAATACGCGGCGTTCCTAAGGGAAGTGCTTGACGTCCCCTACCGTTGCTGCAATGCGAATATAGCCCATCAGAAATCAAACTGTAAGTTGCCGACGCGAACTCCATCAGTTCGCCGGGGTGGGCGGAACCGGTTGTTTGACGACCTGCCCGCCCTTCATCACGAACCCCACTGACTGCAGCACACTGACGTCCGTCAGCGGATCACCCCTGACCGCGATCAGGTCGCCGTAGCGACCCACCGCAATGGCGCCGACATCGGCGCTGCGACCGAGGGCCTCGGCAGCCGTGACGGTCGCGGCCTGGATGGCCTGCAGCGGCGTCATGCCCCAGGTCACCATCGTGACAAACTGCTTCGCGTTATCCCCATGAGGGTAGACGCCGGCGTCCGTGCCAAAAATCATTTTGACACCGGCCTTCAGTGCCGCCCTGAAAGTCTCACGTTGCTTGCGCCCGATGCTGCGTTCTTTTTCCAACGATTCCTTGAAGACGCCGTTCTTCTCGCCTTCCGCCAGGATGTAGTCATCATCGTAGATGTCCATGTCGAAATAGGCGCCGTGCTGCCTGGCCAGCGCGAACGCCTCCTCGTCGGCCAGGCTCGCGTGCTCGATGGTGTCCACGCCTGCGCGCAGCGCATCTTTGATGCCCGCGGTGCCGTGAGCATGCACGGCCACTTTCAGTCCAAGCATGTGAGCTTCATCCACCAGCGCCTTCATCTCGGTCAGGTCGTATTGCTGGCCACCGACGCTATCGGTCTTCGACAGCACGCCCCCGGTGCCACAGAACTTGATTACCTCCGCACCGTATTTGCGCAGCTTGCGCACCATTGCCCGAATGTTCTCCGGACCATTCGCAATATTGGTGTCAGGCGTGGTAATCGAAGGAGGAAACTCGGTGTCATCGCAATGCCCACCGGTCGCCCCGATCGCATAGGTCGCAGGAACGATGCGCGGACCTTGGATGTACCCCTGCTCGATCCCCTGCTTGAGTGCCACATCGTCGAAATTGGCCGAGCCGACATTGCGCACGGTCGTAAACCCGGCGTCCAAGGTTCGCTTTGCGTTGGCGACACCGACGACGGTCCAAAAGTTGTCGGTGAATTCCAGGCCGCGGTAGCCACTGAAATGCGGATCAATCGTCAGATGGACGTGCATATCGATCAGGCCCGGCAACAAGGTCATCCCGGAGAGATTGACGCGGCGCACGTCAGCGGTTGGCGCCGTGGCGGCATCTTTTGACCCCACGCTAACGATGCGGCCGTCGGTGATCGTGATCTGCGGATGATCGACCACTCGGCCTGCGACCACATCGAGCATCCGATCAGCGGTCACGATGACCGTATCGGCAGATGCTGCGAACGAGATGAACAGGACTGCGCAGCCCAGCCACGACAGGTGAGGCTTATTCATCAGACACTCCCGGAAACTCGTACCCAACGCCTGTCAGTTGTCCATTTTTTCGATCGCGTCGACGCGGTCAGGATAAAAGGCAAGATAGTGCTTGATCGTCGCGACGGCAGGATAGGGATCCTCATAGGTCCATACCGCATTGATGGACCGGTCTTTGCCTAGGGGAATGCTGTAGTAGCAACACTCGCCCTTGTAAGGACAGTACGTTGAGTGCGCGGTGCGCATCAGCAAACTCATATCCACGTCCTGGCGAGGAAAGTAGTGAACGTCCGGATAGGTCGCCTCCCTCAGCACCACGGCTGCGCGCGTGTCCGCGACCAAACGG
>DATMRM010000153.1:0-2463 GCA_035566155.1 Steroidobacteraceae bacterium
CGCCGCTGTCGCGGCACTGTGATAGCCCGCGGCGACGCGAAAACCCGCCGCGGCGAGTCTCACGCAGATGGCCTGGCCGATGCCGCCCCCGGCGCCAGTCACCATCGCGACCGGAGAGCTCGTGGATTGCGTCATGCTCATGCCTGGCAGTATAGCGCCTCGCGCCAAGCGGGCAGGATCCATGGGCGTGATAAGCTGGTGCCGAGCCTGACCCTCCCGTTGCTGCACGCGGCGTGCGTCTTGCCGACCTGCGCCGGCTAGCGGCAGGCTGTTCCTTTGTTGACGATATTGACGATGCGAAATAGGGAGCCACATGCAATTTGAGCCAACCCGACTTCCCGAAGTCGTGTTGATCCAGCCGCGGGTATTCGGTGACGAGCGCGGATTCTTCTTCGAGACCTGGCAGCAGCGCACTTTCGCCAAGGCCGGTATCAGCGCAGCGTTCGTTCAGGACAATCACAGCCGCTCGAGCCGATACGCCCTGCGGGGTCTGCATTTTCAGATCCAACAGCCGCAGGGCAAGCTGGTGCGCGTGACGCGCGGCGAGGCCTTCGACGTCGCGGTGGACATTCGCCGCAGCTCGCCGCGCTTCGGACAATGGGTGGGCGTGCTGCTGAGTGAGGCCAATCATCGCATGCTGTGGGTTCCTCCCGGCTTTGCGCACGGCTACCTGGCGCTGAGCGACAGCATCGATTTGGTCTACAAGTGCACCGACTTCTACGCGCCCCAGCACGAGCGTGCGATCCGCTGGGACGATCCCGCCATCGGCCTGCAGTGGCCGCTGCCCGCTGGCGTCTCACCGATCCTATCCGCCAAGGACGCGGTGGCGCCGAGCTTGCGGGAAGTGGAAACCTATCCGTGAGAGTGCTGATCACCGGGGCTTCCGGTCAGGTCGGTAGCGCGCTGTATCGAAGTGCCCCCCCGGGCTCGCAGCTACAGGCCATGACGCGCGCGGAACTGGATATCAGGGATGCGCCGGCCGTGGAGGCCGCGGTGCGCGCCTTTGCGCCCCAGGTCATCATCAATGCCGCCGCCTATACTGCGGTCGATCGCGCTGAAGAGGAATCGCAGCTTGCCACGGCGATCAATGCACACGGACCGGCCGCGCTGGCCCGCGCGGCCCACGCCCGCCCGGGCTGTCGCCTGCTGCATATCTCGACCGACTACGTATTCGATGGACGCGCCACCAGGCCCTACCAGCCTCAGGATCGGCCCAATCCCTTAAGCGTCTACGGTCGCAGCAAGCTCCAGGGTGAACAGGCCGTGACCGAACAGCTGGGCGAGCGCGCCGTTATTCTGCGCACCGCGTGGGTCTATGCTGCCGAGGGCAAGAACTTTCTGCTCACGATGCTGCGGCTGATGCGCGAACGCGGTGCGGTGCGCGTCGTCGCCGACCAGCTCGGTACGCCGACCGCGGCCGATTCTGTCGCCCGGGCGCTGTGGGTCGTTGCTTCGAGGCCAGACATTCGCGGGATCCTGCATTGGACGGATGCCGGGACCGAAAGCTGGTGCGGCTTCGCGACAGCGATCGCGCAAGAGGCTCAGGCAGCAGGATTGGTGTCGGTCATACCGCAGGTCACGGCCGTTGCCACCGCCGACTATCCGACGCGCGCGCATCGGCCTGCCAACAGCGTGCTCGACACGGCCTCGACCAGCACACTGCTCGGAATCACCCCATGCCCGTGGCGAACCAATCTGCGCGCGACCGTGGCCATGATCGCATCGGCTGGCAGGACTTCCTCATGAATCGATTACTCATTACCGGCGGCGCCGGATTCATCGGCGCGAACTTTGTTCATTACTGGCTCGGCACGCACGCGGGCGATCGGGTCGTGGTGCTCGATGCGCTCACCTACGCCGGCAACCTGTCCAACCTGCAGAGCATCGCGCAACGAGCCGAGTACCGCTTTGTCCACGGCAATATCTGCGATACGCCGCTGGTCGAGCGCCTTCTGCGTGAGGAACGGCTCGATACGATCGTGCACTTTGCAGCCGAGTCACACGTGGATCGATCGATCGAGGGACCTGACGCATTCATCGAAACCAACGTGATCGGCACACACTCGCTGCTCAAAGCCGCGCGCCGGGTGTGGCTGGACGAGAGGCACGTGCCGACGCATCGTTTTCACCACGTGTCGACCGACGAGGTGTATGGCTCGCTGGGCCCGACGGATGCCGCATTCACCGAGTCCACTGCCTACGCGCCGAATTCCCCCTACTCCGCGAGCAAGGCAGCCTCCGATCATCTGGTGCGCGCGTATCACCACACCTATGGGCTGTGTACGACGATCAGCAATTGCTCCAACAACTATGGACCGCTGCAGTTCCCGGAGAAGCTGATCCCACTGATGATCACGCAAATACTGGCGGGCAAGTCACTTCCGGTCTATGGCGATGGCCGCAATATCCGGGACTGGCTGCATGTGGAAGACCATTGTCGCGGCATCGAGACAGTCCTCAGGC
>DATMRM010000154.1:0-5622 GCA_035566155.1 Steroidobacteraceae bacterium
CTCGGGCAAGCCGATCCGCTTAAATGCTTGCTGCTGACAAAATCCGACCTGCCCATCGCGGATACTCATATCAGAATCGCTATTTGCTGAAGGCTGAGATTCGATGATCGAAATAGTTGACACAGGCAGGGATCTGTCGCCAAATGCCTGCCAAAGCAGACACTGCGAATGCAGTCAGTATCAGGACGGTAACTTTCTATGCAACATTACACGGCAGACAAGTACCGAGCCAAGACCAGCGTGGGTTACCTCGTGAAGCGGGCCAACGCGCTGGTGATCGAAGGACTTGAGCCGGCGTTGGCCGAGCAAGGTTTCACGTTCACCCAGTGGGTCGTGATGATGCACGTGCGCGATGGTCTGGCGCCGAACGCCAAGGATATCTGCGTGCAGCTGCGTCACGACAGCGGAGCGGTCACTCGCATCCTGGACCAGCTGGAAGCGCGCGCGCTGCTGGTACGCGAGCGTAGCCTGGATGATCGCCGCGAGGTGAAGCTGCGATTGACGCAAGCCGGCCACCAGATGGTCGAGTCGCTGATCCCAACCGTGGTCAACAAGCTCAACGCGGTGCTGATCGACTTCTCGAGCGCCGAAGTGACGGAGCTGACGCGCCTGCTCAATAAATTCATTGCGGGTCTGAACAGCGCCAACAGCGCGAGGCCCGGGGAGGCAGCCTAATGAGCCAGTTCGGTTCAAGAATAACGCGCTGGCTCACGCTGACCACGGCGACCGTGCTGTCCGCATGCGTGACGCCACCGCGTGGCGAGCCGCCCGCACTCGCGCCGATCGAGCCGTCCAGTCTGGGACTGAATGGTCAAGCCGTGCAGCCGGTCGACTCCAGCTGGTATCAGAGTTTCGGCGATCAGCAGCTCAATCGGCTCATCACGCAGGCGCTGCAGAACAACCCCGGTCTGATCGAAGTAGCCACGCGTTTGCGCGAGGCGCAAGCGCAGGCCAGCGAAGCGCGTGCGGCTCGTTTCCCCAGCGCCAAGCTCAGCGGGGGCGAGACCCACCTGAAGATTCCTTCCGGCTTCCCGCCCGCGCTCGATGCCGGCCACACGGTTTGGGCAGGCGATCTGGGCGCTTCGCTGGCATGGGATCTGGACTTGTGGGGCAAACATGCCGACGCGTTCGCCCAGGCGATCGCCCTGAGCCGCGCTGCCGGACTCGACCTGGACAGCGCGCGCGTGCTGCTGACCGGTTCGGTGGTGCAGACCTACATTGATCTGAACCGGGCCTATCTGCGAGCCGATATCGCCGAGCGTACCGAGGCGCAACGCTCCAACATCCTGGATATCACGAAGCAGCGCGTCGCGGCGGGACTGGATACGCGCGTCGAACTGCGTCAGGCCGAGGCGCAGCTCTTGCAGGCGCGTGTCGCGCTTCAGCAGGCGCAATCCGCGCAGGCGCTGGCGGCGCATGAACTGGCGGCGCTGCTCGGGCGCGGTGCCGCGGACTACGCCGGTATCACCCGGCCGACCCTCGATCTGCAGGCTGGACTGCCGCTGCCGACGGCACTGCCGATCAACCTGCTGTCGCGTCGTCCCGATGTCATCGCCGCGCGAGAGCGTATCGATGCGGCCGATGCGGGCAGGCGCGCCGCCAAAGCAGCCTTCTATCCAACCGTGAACCTGAGTGCCTTCGCAGGCTTTGCCTCGTTCAGTCTCACCGATCTGATCAGCTCGCCGTCGTTTGGCTACGGCGCTGGGCCTGCCGTCTCGCTGCCGTTGTTTGACGCCGATCGTCTGCGTGCACAATACCGCGGCACGCAGGCGCAGCTTGACGGTGCCGTCGTGGCGTATGACGAGACGGTGGTGCGTGCCGTGCATCAGGCGGCCGACCAGCTGACGTTGATCGATGCGCTGGCCGGAGAACTCGAGCTGCAGCGACAGTCGCTGGCGGCTTCCGAAGACGCCTATCGCCTGGCCGAGGAGCGTTATCGGGCCGGTCTTGCCGGCTATCTGACCGTGCTCGACGTCGAGACCGAAGTCCTCAACGAACGCGAGCAGCGTGTGGACCTTAGTCATTCGCTGGCGCTCGCACGCGTCACGCTGTTGCTGGCGGTTGGCGGCAGTTTCCAAAATCCAAATCCGATCAGCGCTGCGGCGCGCTAGCGCCGCGACCCCATTCTACGACCTCAAGGCAATTCTCATGGATACCCCAAACAACGCCTCCAATGACCGCAGACGCAAAATCGGCTTTGCGATTCTCGGTGTGATCGTGCTCGTTGGCGCGATTGCCTGGTTCGCTCGCTGGTTCCTGATCTCCAGTCACTACCAAAGCACAGATGATGCTTACATCAGCAGTGACCTGGTACAGATCACCAGCGAGATACCGGGTACCGTACTGGCCGTGCGGGTCGATGACACGCAGAGCGTCGAGCGCGGCACTGCATTGGTCGAGCTCGATCCGGCGGACGCGCGGGTGGCAGCCAATTCCGCCGAGGCGCAGCTCGCGCGCGCGGTGCGTAACGTGCGCGGACTGTTCGCTCAGCGCGATCAGTTGCAGGCGCAGATCGCGCAACGTGAATCCGACGTCAAGCGCGCCCAGGACGACGTCAGCCGACGCGAGGGTCTGCTGTCCGACGGGGCGGTGTCGGGCGAAGAGCTGTCGCACGTGCGCGATGCGCTGACAGCCTCGCGTGCCGCCCTGGATGGCGCTCGCCAGCAGCTCAATGCGACCGAGGCGCAGATTTCCGGTACGACCATCGAAACCCATCCGCAGGTGCTCGATGCTGAGGCCGCCGTGCGTAACGTCGCGTTGACGCTGCATCGTACGCAGCTGCGCGCGCCGGTCGCGGGCGTGATTGTCAAGCGCTCAGTCGAAGTCGGGCAGCGTGTGGCGGCCGGGGCTCCCCTGATGGGACTGGTGCCGCTCGATGACGTGTGGGTCGACGCCAACTTCAAGGAAGTCCAGCTGCGCTACATCCGCGTCGGCCAGCCGGTCAGCCTGCACGCGGATCTGTACGGCAGCCATGTCGAGTATCACGGCAAGGTCGCGGGGCTGTCCGCCGGCAGCGGCAGCGCGTTCGCGTTGCTGCCGGCGCAGAACGCGTCGGGCAACTGGATCAAGATCGTACAGCGCATTCCGGTGCGGATCGTCATCGATCCGCAGGACCTGAAGGATCATCCGCTGCGCGTCGGCCTGTCGATGAGCGTGGAGGTCAATGTGCAGGATGCCAGCGGCCCGCTGGTGGCAACTCAGGTGCGCAGCACGCCTCTGCCGACGCAGGCCAGTGCCGGCGATGATCCTGACGTGGAACAGCGCATCCGCGACATCGTCGTCCAGAACGCCGGACACACCCCTCAGGGATCCTTGGCGCGCGCCGTTGCGGTAACCGGTCGATGAGCTGCTGTGGCGACATCACCGGCGCGAAGCGCGCGCTGGTCGCGCTGGCGTTGGCGTTCGGCACCTTCATGCAGGTGCTGGACACGAGTATCGCCAATGTCGCCATTCCGACGATCGCCGGCAACCTGGGCGTCTCAACGGATCAGGGTACCTGGGTCATTACTTCGTTCGCGGTCAGCAATGGCATCTGCGTACCGCTGACCGGCTGGCTGATGCAACGCTATGGCGCCGTGAAGACCTTTGCCGTATCGGTCCTGGCGTTCACTGTTGCCTCGCTCCTGTGCGGTATCTCCTGGAGTCTGCCGTCTCTGGTTGTATTTCGGGTCCTGCAGGGCGCGGTGTCCGGTCCGATGATTCCGGGATCGCAGGCACTGCTGCTGATGTTGTTTCCACCGGAGCGCAAGGGCACGGCGCTCGCTATCTGGTCGATCACCACTCTGGTTGCGCCGGTCACCGGTCCCGTGCTCGGCGGATACGTCTCCGATAACTGGACCTGGCCCTGGATTTTCTACATCAACATTCCGGTGGGAGTGTTCGCCAGCACGGTGTGCTACCGGTATCTCAAGCATTACGAGACGCCCACGCGTCGCCTGCCGATCGATACCGTGGGGCTGGGACTGCTGGCGCTGTGGGTCGGCTCGCTGCAGATCATGCTCGACAAGGGCAAGGATCTCGACTGGTTCAATTCCACACCGATCCTCGTCATGACCCTCGTCGCGGCGGTTACATTCGTGGCCTGGCTCATCTGGGAGTTGACCGAGCGCTATCCGATGGTGGACCTGTCGCTGCTCAAGTACCGCAACTTCAGAATTGGCACGATCGGCTATTGTCTGGGTTATGCGGTGTTCTTCGGCAACATCGTGCTGTTCCCGCTGTGGTTGCAGACGCAGTTGGGCTATACCGCCACCTGGGCCGGACTGGTCGCTGCCCCGGCCGGCGTCATCTCCATTCTCATCTCGCCGCTGGTGGGGCGTTTCGTTGGCAAGTCGGACGCACGCTGGCTCGCGAGCATCGGCTTTCTGTCATTTGCCGCTTCGTATTTCCTGCGGGCCCGACTCACCGCCGATGCCAGCTTCTTCGAGTTCATCCTGCCGCAGCTCGTGCTCGGCGTGGGTATGGGAACCTTCTTCATCTCATTGCTGGCGATTTCGCTCGACGGGCTGCCGGCCGACCGCGTGCCGGCGGCCTCCGGACTGGGGAACTTCCTGCGCACGGTAGCCGCGGCGTTCGCGACTTCGATTACGACTACCTTCTGGGATCGTCACGAGTCCCTGCACCAGACCCATCTGGCGGAGAGTTCCAGCCTCTTCAGCCCGACGCTGCAGTCGGCCCTGAGTGGTCTGCAATCCGCCGGGATCAACGATCCGACCGTCGCCGCCGGTGCGATTACCCAGGGCCTGGTGCATCAGGCGTACCTGCTGTCCTCGCTCGACTATTTCTGGATCTCGGGCTGGATTACTTTGCTGCCGGTGGCGTTGCTGTGGTTCGCCCACAAGCCAAAGGGAGCAGGTCCGGCGGTCGCCGCCGAGTGAGCACCCAGGCTGGGTCTTTAGTATGATCCGGGTTTACTAACAGCATCGACGGGGGACGCGCGACATGCCTCATCTGAAGAAGGCCGCCCTGACGGCGGCCGCAAGCTGTCTGCTGGCATGCTTGGCGGGCCCGGTCACCGCGCAGGAGCACACCGACATGGCTTCCAACATTGGCGCTGCCAAGCTGATCATCGGCGACGTCAAGCAGAACCAGACCTATTTCGAGCAGATGTTCGGCATGAAGGAGGTCAATCACTACCGGTCCAAGGATCTCTACGATGAGCCCATCATGGGTTTCGAGGAGGGCGCTCGCCTGGCGCTGTTCTCGCCGTTGGCCGACGCGCCGCTCAAGAAGAGCCAATATCCGGTGGCACTGTTATACACGCCGGATCTGGACGGCGTCGTCAAGCGCCTGCAGGACGCGAACTATCCGGTGCGGCGCCTGGATGCCGCCAATGCGGGGACTGTGCAGATCGCGATCGCCCGCGATCCGAGCGGCAATGCGATCGAGCTGGTCGCAAGACCGGGCAAATGGGAGGTGGGTGGCTCGAAGCTGATCGTCAACGACCGACAAAAGGCCGAGGATTTCTTCGTCAAGGTATTCGGACTGAGCGTTGGCCGACGCTTCCAGACACCCGCCTACGACGAGGTGGTGATGAGCTTCGGCTCCGGAGCGGTCCTGGCCCTGTTTCAGCCGCTGTCGGAAGCACCGCTGCCGAAGAGTCAGTACCCGGTGGTTGCGATC